>JANQHZ010000701.1 GCA_028282445.1 Candidatus Binatia bacterium
GCGCGATACCTACAAGTACATCCACGACCAGACCCTGCGCTTGGCCAACGCCGGCTACACGCCGCGCGAGATCGCCGAGCAGATCGAGCTTCCGCCGGCCCTCAGCGACGTCTTTGCCAATCGCGGCTACTACGGCACCGTCAAGCACAACGCCAAGGCAGTCTACCAGTGGTACTTCGGTTGGTACGACGGCAACCCCGCCAACCTCGATCCGCTGCCGCCCGAGCCCGAAGCGAAGAAGTACGTCGAGTATATGGGCGGCGCCGACGCGGTCCTGGAGAAGGCGCGCGCGTCGTACGACAACGGCGAGTACCGCTGGGTCGCGACCGTGCTGAACCACCTGGTGTTTGCCGAGCCCGACAATGGCGCGGCGCGCGAGCTGCTCGCGCGTGCCTACGACCAGCTCGCCTACCGCGCTGAGTCGGGACCGTGGCGCGACGTCTACCTCACCGGCGCCCTCGAGCTCCGGCGCGGCAAGTCGGAGGCGGCGATCGACTTGAAGACGGCTGCCGATCTGCTGCGCCACATGCCCGTCCATCGTTTCTTCGATGCGATGGCGGCGCGCTTGGACGGCGCGAAGGCGTCCGAGGAGCGCATGAAGCTCAACTTTACCTTCACCGACATCGGCGAGTCCTATGTCATCGACATCGCCGACGGAGTGCTGAACTACCGCAACGCGGACCCCGATCCGCAAGCCGACGTGACCCTGCGTTTGACCCGAGAGTTCTGGCTACGACTCGCGCTCGGAACCGCCGGGCTGCGCGAGATGATCTTCTCGGACGAGCTCGACGTCGAAGGCAGCAGACTCACGCTGCTGTCGTTCTTCTCGATGATGGACACCCCGGAAGCGAGCTTCAACATCGTGACGCCTTGAGTCCTGGAACCGCAGATGAACGCTGAATATCGGAAAGACCGACGCGACCGAGAGTTCTCGGTGCCGTCTACCAGATTGCGTTCGGACAGTGGGCGCGGATGGTGCGATCGCGGGTGACGAGGGGGACGTCGCTGGCCGTGGCCTGCGCTGCGATGATCCGGTCGAAGGGGTCTCGAGTCCATGACAATTCTTGGGCGTAGTCGACGACGGAGCCGAGCCCTTGGTCCGCGACCCTCAATCCGATCGTCGTCGCCAGATTTCCGATGACCGCAGCGGGCTCGTCCACGAGCCTGCCGACTTCCTGAAGAAACCGAAGTTCCAGCAAGACCATCGGGGATATGGCGCACGGAGTGCGTTCGATCGCGTCGATCGCGTCCTCGCTCAAGAGATCGATACGACCGGCATAGAGCCAGACGGCGACGTGGGTGTCGAGATGAATCAGGGGCGCCACGCGTCGGTCCAGTCGATGTCGACGATCGCCTCCGCGTCGCCGACCACCGCGTCGGGATGCGGCTGTAGCCTGCTCAGCTTCGATTCGGGGGCTTCGTCGACCGGGACGATCCTGAGGCGCTTGCCGGCGCGCGAGATCTCCACCGGCGTGCCGGTTTCGAGGACTTGGTCGAGAATCCGGTACACGTCGGCCCGGAGTCGTGATGCGGTAATGGGGGTGTCCATACCAGCGATGGTACGTGACGTACGTCTATGTTACAAATAGGCGTACGTAAGGGCGGTGCGGATGACCGGCCGAGCCCGCCCGCCGCGGGGGTGGAGGCGGCTATCAGCGTTGATCCGCGTTCGTCTGCGGTTCCAAATTAACCATTCGCGCGCTTCAGATACTGCAGAAACTCGCGCCGCGTTCTCGGGCCGTAGACGTAGTGAGTGCGGCTGTTCTCCATGCCGCCGAGGTCTTCGCGGATGCGCGCGATGTTGTCGGCTTGGATCTCGTTGCGGGTCTCGTTGACGTCGACGCGATAGAGTCGGGCGGCGTTGAGTCCGAGGATCTGCGCCTTGGCTTCGTCGGTCAGCGGTGGGTAGCCGAACTCCTCCTGCATCTGCGGTGAGATCTGCAGGTTCTTGAGGTTGTTGATCTGGAACTGCGGCGAGCCCCACCAGATCGAATCGGTGCCCCAGATGATGTGGTCGTAGCCGATCTCCTTGGCCATCGCGCCGATCAGATGGGCTGCTTGGTCGGGGCCGGCCAGGAAGGCGACTGCGAACGCGCTGCCGATCTCGGCGTAGACGTTGTCGCGACCGCGCACCTGTTTGAGCACGTCGACGAACTCCTGATTGCCCTCGCCCGGGAAGTAGCCCGAGTGGTAGGCGACGAAGTTGAGTCGCGGCCAGTCTCTCGCCGCCTTGGGGATGTCACGCGAGCGCACGAACTCCCCGGTCATGTCGAGATTGCTGATCGACGGGAACCCCTTGTGGACGTTGATGACGCTGAGGCCGAGGCGCTCGGCTTCTTCGTAGATCGGGTAGGCGGTGTCCTCGTCGTCGAGCCACCAGCCAGGACGGTCGTCGCGGCCGTTGCCGGTGTACGTCTTGACGCCGACCGCTCCTAGCTCCTTGACCTGACGTTCGAGCGATTCGACCGGCAGGTTCCCGTCCGGCGGATCGAGTGGGTCGATCATCGCCTGGATGAGCGCGCGCTTCGATCCCGACAAGCGGTTCACCATATCGCGCGTTTCGGCCATGACGTCCGGACCCATCGGTACTCCGTCCGGCACACCGCTGATGACGCCGACCGCGGTCTCCGAGTCGACCCAGACCTCCTTGATCATGTTGGCCTGTCCGAGGTTCTGCATCCGCTCTTCGACCGACAGATTGCCCTCGAGAAACCGCAGGGTGGCGAGGGCGCGGATGTTGCCGAAGGTCTCGAGGTCGACGTGGTGGAGCTGGACGTCCATGACGAAGTACTCTGCGTCGAACAGTCCCGCGGCTGCGGCCGGATCCTGGGTTTGTTCCATCGTCACCGGCAGCACCGAGCTGTCGCCGGCGTGGGCGAGGCCGTGCACTTGGTTCATCACCATGTACGCGGTGGCGGTGCCGGCGGCGGTGCGCAGGAAGTCTCGCCGCGACATGCCGAGCTTCTTGGCGCGGACGTCGGCTTCCTCCTGGACCAGCCGCATGACCTTCTTTTGTTCGGGCGTTGGCGGCAGAGGGCTCCACTCGCCGTTCGAGACCGGCGCGAGTGGGAATGGCAGCCACGGGATCAGCTCGAGGTCTTCCGTTTCGATGTTGTCGTTCACCGGGGACTCCTTAACCGGCCGGTGCCGGGCAGATGCTGGCGAGGGCTTCGTTGACGGCGCGGATCAGCTCGTTGACTTCGACGGTACCGTTGCCGTTGGCGTCGAGCGACGCGCAGGTATCGGCGGCAGCTTGTCCGAGGTTGATGCGGACGCCGACGATGAGCTCGTTGACGCGCACGACGCCGTCGGCCGAACAGTCGCCGATGCAGTCGAGGAATCGCTGCACGAAGATCGCGGGATTCGAATCGGCCGCGAAGACCTGGCGTCGTTGCCAGGCGACGATGTCGCCGTCTTGCGCGGTTGCGATGTCGAGGCCGCGGCCGAGTGTGGATACCGCTCCGTCGTTGCTCGCGGCAGGGGAGTCGATGTTTCCGCCTCGCGCTTCCTGCAGGCGATCGTTCAACCGCAGGGTTTCAATGCCGAAGTCGAAACCGTCGCCGCGCGACCAGGCCGCGAAGATGTTGGCGCCGTCGGTCGCAAGCGCGGGAGCTTCGTTGCGGCCGTTTCTGGGAACCGACACCCCTCTCGACGACGACACCTCCGCACCGAGCTTCAACGTCGCGAGCTCGATGCCGGCGTTCGACTCATAGGCCAGGGCGAAGGATCCATCGGGCAGAGTCGCGAGCTCGGGGTGAAGCGCGAAGCCGAGCTCGGTCGGCGGCGGGAACGACTGCTCGTTTACCGGATTGCCGGTTGCATCGTACAGCTTGGCGACGATCTCGGCGCCCGCTTCGATTCGGTTTTCCCATGCGACCACGAAGGAGCCGTCCGCCGCGCAGGCGACGGCCGGCCGGGACTGGTTGCCCTCGGTGGTGAAATTGACCCGAAACTCATCGCCCGGTTGGTCGTCGGGGGGGAGCTGTCTTGCGTAGATGCCGGTGCCGTCGCCGTCTTGGCCGAAGCTCTCCCACACGACGACTGCGTCTCCGTCCGCGTCGACGCAAACGCGCGGGAGGCGCTGATTGTCGGCGCTGTGGGTGTTGAGCTGGAGCTCGTCGCCGCGCGGCGCTCCGTCGGGCGCGAAGTCGCGCCCGTACACGCCGAGGACTTCGCCGTCCTGGTCGCGCGACTCCCAGACGACGAGGAAGCTTCCGTCCGGACGGCAGGCGACGTCGGGGAGCTGCTGGTCGCCCTCGGTGGTTTCATTGGCGATCGAGCTGGCTCCTCTGGCTTCGCCGGCATCGCTGAGGGATTGAACGACGACGTCGCGCCCGTCGGCGTCGCGTCGTTCCCATACGGCGACGAACCCGCTCGCCGTGCTGCAGATGCTCGGATAGGCGTGACCCGCGCCGTCATTCGGGCTGATCTGCACCTCGGCCGCGACCGGATGCGTCCAGATCAGCAAGGCCCCCGCCAGTGGAATCGTTCGTTGCATGGGTGTCCTCCCACACTGACCGTAGGTTCACGGCCGGAGATCGGTCAAGGTCGACAAGCGCGAAGCGTCGTAGAGGCGGGTAAACGGCCACGTGCGAAGAACTATGTCGCTCGATGGCAGCCAGGGGCGCCGGAGGTCAGGGTTTGCGGCGCTTCGATGCTACGCTGCGCTTGGTGTGGGCGAGCGCGACGCGCTTGAAGGCTTCGGCGATCTCCGGGTTTTTCAGCCGGGGCATCGGGATCGGTCGGGCGCGAGCCGGCGGCGGCTCGGTCCCGGTCGGTCTGGTCTTTCGCTTGGGCTTGGTCTTGCCCGATACGAAGTAGATATCGTCGATCAGCGCTTTGCCGAGCCGCTGGTTCAGGCGGGCGCGGATGTTCTCCTTCATGAACTGCAGCTCTTGCATCCAGGTGGCGTTGTCGACGCGCACCGACAGAACGCCGGCGCGGAAACCGTTGGGCTGGGCGTGCTTGGCGACCGACTCCCCGACCTCGTCATCCCAAAAAGTCCAGACCCGATAGGCTTCCATGCGGCGATCCGGGTCGTAGCGCTGCAGGACCCTAGAGAGCGTGTCGGAAACCCGCGTCGGACGCTGTCGCTGCATGTCGGGAACCTACCAGATGTGGGGGTGTGCCAGACAGGGGGCGAGGCGAAACTTTTTTCACGCAAAAAACCCAATATTTACCAAAATTTTTTGCTCCCGGAGGCGGTCATCGATCTTTTAATCTTGACACGCCCGTCCGGCTGATTGTAGGAAAGACCCCCCACATCTTGGGGTACCGAAGGAACCGCGCCACGACATCTGGGGAGAGATGTCGGACCGGAGCGGCGAAAATACAGGCGGGGAGGGAGTCGATGGCGGACCAAGCAACCAAGCGAAAGAAGCAGGCCGACGGAGTCGGTGCAGTAGAGAAAGCCGCACCCGAGGGCGTTGTAATCGAACGTCGTTTTACCACGGCCGGTGTGGATCCTTTCGACGAGGTCGAATGGAGCACGCGTAGCGCGGTCATTCAGGACGAGAAGGGCAACACCGTATTCGAGCAGCGCGACGTCGAGATTCCGAGCGATTGGTCGCAGCTGGCGACCAATGTCGTCGTCTCGAAGTATTTTCGCGGCGCCCTCGGCAAGCCCGAGCGCGAGAAGAGCGCGCGTCAGATGATCGGCCGCGTCGTCAACACGATTCGCGGCTGGGGCGACAAGCAGGGCTACTTCGCAGACGAGGAGTCGGCCGATGCGTTTTCGGCGGAGCTCAAGCACCTGTTGCTCCACCAGAAGGCGTCGTTCAACAGCCCGGTGTGGTTCAATGTCGGCATCGAGCCGCACCCGCAGTGCTCGGCGTGTTTCATCCTCTCGGTCGAGGATACGATGGACTCGATCCTCGGCTGGTACCGCAACGAAGGCGTCATCTTCAAAGGCGGCTCGGGTTCGGGGGTGAACCTCTCCAAGATCCGTTCGTCGCGCGAGCATCTCGGCGGCGGCGGTACCGCGTCCGGCCCGGTATCTTTCATGAAGGCAGCCGACGCGTCGGCGGGAGTCATCAAGTCGGGCGGCAAGACACGCCGCGCCGCGAAGATGGTCATTCTCGACACCCAGCACCCGGACGTTCTCGACTTCGTGCGCTGCAAGGCCGACGAAGAGGCCAAAGCGTGGGCGCTGATCGACGCCGGCTACGACTCGTCCCTCGACGGACCGGCCTACGGCTCGGTGTTCTTTCAGAACGCCAACAACTCGGTGCGCGCGAGCGATGAGTTCATGCAGGCGGTCGAGAAAGACGAGCAGTGGCAGACTCGCTACGTCATGGACGGTGCCGTCTCGGATACGATGCCGGCGCGCGAGCTCATGCGTGAGATCGCGCATGCGACGCACATCTGTGGCGACCCGGGCATGCAGTTCGATTCGACCATCAATGACTGGCACACCTGCCCGAACACCGGTCGCATCAACGCGTCGAACCCGTGCTCGGAGTACATGCACCTCGACGACTCGGCCTGCAATCTGGCGTCGCTCAACCTCCTCAAGTTCTCCAACGAGGCCGGCGACTTCGACACCGAGTCGTTTCGCCATGCCGTCGATGTTTTGATCACGGCGCAGGATATCCTGGTCGACAACTCGAGTTATCCGACCGAGAAGATCGGCGAGACCGCCAGGGCCTATCGCCAACTCGGCTTGGGCTACGCGAATCTGGGTGCGCTGTTGATGTCGCTCGGCATCCCGTACGATTCCGAGGCCGGCCGCCAGTACGCCGGAGCCGTTACCGCCTTGATGTGCGGCGAAGCCTATGCGCAATCGGCACGCGTCTCGGCCCACATGGGGCCTTTCGAGGGGTACGAAAAGAACGCCGATCCGATGCAGAAGGTGATCGGCAAACACCGTAGCCACGCGTACAAGCTCGATCCGGCCTATGTCCCGCTCGATCTGCTGACCGCGGCTCGCGGTGCTTGGGACGATGCGTATTCCCAGGGGCAGGAAGACGGTTTCCGCAACTCGCAGGCGACCGTGTTGGCGCCGACCGGGACGATCGCGTTCATGATGGACTGCGACACCACCGGCGTCGAGCCTGACATCGCCTTGGTCAAGTACAAGAAGCTGGTCGGCGGCGGCATGCTCAAGATCGTC
>JANQHZ010000706.1 GCA_028282445.1 Candidatus Binatia bacterium
GGTGTCCATCGACAGGCCGATTCGTATGCGCGCTTCGTCTCGTTCGAGCGAATTGCCGCCGCCGCTCCGAGCGAGCACGAGACCGATCAGGACACTGACCGCGAGCGACGCCACCACGAGGAAAGACTTGAAACTCATTACTTCTCCAGAGTTGCAGCCCCGGTTCTAGTCGTATTTCGGATTCGACTTCCAGCGCGCTGGAGCGCATCGGTTTGCGGTGTGTCTGCGCGACTTTTTCGAAGACCGCCGAGAAAGACTTGTGCAAACAACTTTTGTTTGGTAGCTCGGGTCCGAGGAGACTGACGATGCGGACCCGATTTCCACGAGAGGCGATCCTGACTGCGGCGATTGCCATAGGATTGGCTTCGATGCCTGCCTTGGCCGGATCTCCGCGCTGCACCGGCGATTGCGACGACGACAAGTCGGTCGGCATCTCGGAGTTGGTGACGATGGTCAATATCGCCCTCGCGCGCGCGCCGATCGACGCTTGCTTGAACGGCGACAGCAACGGTGACGGCGAGATCCAGATCAACGAGCTCGTGCTCGCCGTCGGCCACGCTCTCGACGGGTGCTTTGGAGATATCCAGCCCAAGCCGTTCAAGACTCGCATCGAGCATCCGTACGACGCCTACCTCGCCTTCTCCCCGACCTTGGGCGGACCTTCATGGGTGAAGTTCACGATTCGCATCGACGAGCCCGAGGTCGTGTATTTCCAGAACAGCTCCCAGACGCCCTTTCATCACGATTTCGTCGCGGCGACTCTCGATCCCTACGTCGGATGGACGCCCGCGGAGATCGACGCGGTTTCACTACGTGAGCAGGGGCAGGAGCTGGTATTCGGTGCGGTCTTGTACTCTCCGCAGGCGCCCTACGAGATTGGCATTCAGCTGGTTCGACAGGACCCGTACAGCGTTTCCGAAGTCGTACGCTACTTTGAGGCAGTACGAGCGTCGATCGATGCCGATGCGGCGGTACCGTTTTTCTACTTCCCGACCTTCGAGCAGCAGGAGAGTGCCGCCGAGCACGAAGAGCTCCTCGAGGCGGAGGGGATACGGCTCGGCTCGACCGCAAGGTGGATGGAAGGGGACGTCTGTTACAACTTTGGCTGGGCCTACGGCCGTGTCGTCTTCGTTGCTGCCGAAGAGATTGAAGAATCCTACGAATCGGGTGCACTCGGCCCCGACGACATCTTGCTGACCGATGGCATTCCTGCGGAAATTCCCTTCGTGGCGGGCGTGTTGTCGCTGGCGCCGTCGACGCCGAACTCTCATGTCGCCATTCTGGCCGCCGACTGGGATGTGCCTTTCGCATTCCTGGCGCAAGATGCATCGATCGCCGCGGCCGAAGCTGCCGTCGGAAGCGAGGTGGTGCTAAGGGCGACGAGCATCTCTCCGCGCGTGTTCACGGGAGAGGATGTCGATCCCGAAGTTTGCCAGGTGCGCGTGGTCGACGTTGGCGACGCGCTCGATCCCGAGGTCGTCGAGTACCTTCAAGAGCTCAAGCGGGCGCCCGATCTCGACCTTCGCGCCTTCGAGGCGGCGGCTACGTATTTCGCCGAAGTCGCTACCGCTACCCCAGACGACATCGTCACGATCGGCGGCAAGGCCGCGAACTATGGGTTCTTGTTGCGGGAGATCCCGAGCAATGCGCGGCCGGCGATGGCGTTTACCTTCGACCTTTGGAACGACTACCTCGCTCAGCCGATCGAGGGCGAGACGACCCTGCGCGAGAAGATCGCCGAGCTGCTGGCTCCGTTTCCGAGCTATCCGCCGGCGAGTTTCTCCGATCTGTTCGATGCGCTTGGCGACGTTCGCGACCTGATCGAGGAGGAAGCCGACTTCACCGCGGCGCAGCGCAGTGCGATTCTCGCCGAGCTGCAGGGACGCTTCGATCCGATGCGGAAGATTCGCTTTCGCTCCTCGACCAACGTCGAAGACAGCGACGTTTTCACTGGGGCGGGACTGTACGAGAGCAAGAGCGGCTGCCTGGCCGACGATCTGGATGACGACGACGAAGGGCCGAGCATTTGCGAACCCGATGAGGAAGAAAAGGAGCGCGGAGTGTTTCGGGCGCTGCGCAAAGTGTTCGAGAGTTTTTACAACGACAATGCCTACCTCGAGCGATTGCGTCACCGAGTCGACGAGTCGACCGTCGGTATGGCGATTCTGGTGCATTACTCGTTTCCCGATCCGACCGAGCTCGCCAACGGCGTCGCGATCCTGCGAACGATCGCACCGGGCAGTACCCGCCTGACCATCGTGTCGCAACCCGATGCCTTCTCCGTAACCAACCCGGAGGACGGTGCCGCGCCGGAAGTCGTCGATGTCTTCGTGTCGCGGACCAGCATCTTTCCCAATCTGCAGCAGGGGGCCGACCGCCTGCCGCTCGGGGCAACGGTCTTGCGGATGCCGGATGAATACCGCTCTCTGTCGCAGCTCTTTCTCGACGTCGCCGAGGCGTTTGGCGAGTTCCACGGCGAGACCCGTTTCGACATCGAGTTCGAGTTCAAGAAGATCGTCGACGACGGGCTGGTGGTGAAACAGGTGAGGCGGATCCCCGGGGTTACGCCGGGATTCGACACGACACCGGTTTTGGTCCATACGCCACGCAGCTTGTGTACCATGCAGGCGGAGTACGGCGACGTCTTTGCAAACTATCGCCTCAAGTCGCGTTGGCAGCCGGTTCTGACCAGCGGCGCGATCGACGGCGAGCCAGTGGGTCTCTACCAGTCCGCCGACCACAGCTACGTTCTCGGCAGCGACGTGCGCGACCTCACCGGCGATCCTGCAAGCTGGCCCGGAGCGTCGCATGGAACTTTCGACCCACCGAGCGACGGCATCCTGGGCTTCGTCGATTCATGGACGGTAGGGAGCGGCGGTGCCGCTCGCACGATGCGACTCCACACCTACGTACCGACCAACGTCGGTCCAGCATTCCTTCCGATCGTATTCACCGAGGATCTCGGCTTCACTCTCGAAGCTGAGTATGCGACGCCGGTTTCGTTCCTCGACTACGACGGCACGATAGAGTCGCGCGCGATCGACACCATCCGCTTGGTGACCTGCGCTGACGAGCTACCGCTGACGGCAAGGCATGAGCTGATCGAGCGCCGGTTCGCGGAGACCCCGGTCGCGGTCGAGGTCGACTTCTATTGGCCGCCCTTTCCGACCGGACCGGTGGCGGGCTATACGGCGCCGCTCGATCGCTGGGTCGCTACGACTCTGAGCGGCTTGGCGGCGGATCCGATCGTGCTCCGAGGATATTTTTCGCAAACCTATCGGCCCGAGCACCACAACTTCAGCGAGAGCTTCATCTTCGACCCATATCTCGAGGAGGGCCTCGACGGAGCCGTTGTCGCCGAGCTCGACGAGAAGGGGATCCAAGCGCTGGTCGTGCCTCAAGGATTACCAAGCGTCAAGCTGCACGTGCTGACGACCGATGGGGAGTTGGTTGAGCTCGGCAGCCTGCGCTGACTCGCCGCTGCCGCGTGCCGACCTGGCGACGGAGTCGTTGGCTATTCGGCGCTGTGCTTGCCGATCGTCTTGACGGTGCTCGCCTGCGGACCCTTGTCGCCCATCTCCTCGACGAACTCGACCAGATCTCCGACCGCGATCTTGGAGAATGCATTGCCGAGCACGCTATGGGCGTGAAAGTAGATTTCTCGCGCCTCGGGCGTCTCGATGAAGCCGTACTCGTCGTCGGCGAACAGCCTCGCCACCCGTCCGACCGGTTGCGCGTCGTGCGATTTGACGTCGCCCCTTCTCTTGTGTGAGTACTCCTCGAGCTGGCGCCGTGCCGCGTGAAATGCGTCGCGGATGGCGACGTACACGTCCTCGTGGGTGTGGTCCTTGTCGGAGGCGCGATTGGCGAGAAGCTCACCGCCCGGCACCGTGAGGTCGATCTTGACTTGGTAGATCTGGCCCTTGTGCTGATGCTTGTGCGGAGCTTCGACGGTGACTCGGCAGCCGATGATATGCTTGTGAAAGCGTTCGAGCTTCGCCAGGTGTTGGCGAACGTTCTCCTCGATTGCGGGCGAGGGGTTGAGGTTACGGAATTTGATTTGCGGCTCTAGCTCCAAGGCGATCCTCCTAGTCCGAATTTTCGGCTCGATCCAACAATACCCGGGTTTCAGTACAAGAGGGAAGCGCCATCGCGCGTCGACGCGGCGGGGTCCGATTCTCGGTGCTGTATCTTGGGGTGCGAAACGGGGTGAAGGTTGGATTTGACTTGGAAGGCGGAATTCACCACAGAGGCAATGAACACTGGGGGTTGGACCGAACCCGTGAACTCCACTGGATACAAGGGTCAAGTGGAACGCGGACCGTGCCACTCGCTCCGTGAATCTGTGTTGTATATCTGCAACCCGAGGTCGTACGAAGATGACAGCACCCGCAAAACGCCAGCGTAGGGTAGCGGCCGGGCCGACCGGGCCGCGAATCGGATATCGGCCTGCAC
>JANQHZ010000735.1 GCA_028282445.1 Candidatus Binatia bacterium
GGGCCACTCGCCGCTCGATTTCCATCCGCTGCGGTGTACCCAGTCCGACCGGACATCTTTAAGTGCTTATGCCACCGGACATCTCCAGTGCTCCCTACAATCGCGTGTGAATCGCGTTGACTTCGCTTGCAGCGGCGGATAGCGTCGCCGATTCCCCAGAATTCCAATAGGATACGGCATTGTCCATGTTCGACTCGCTGAGCGACAAGCTCGAGCAAACGGTCAAGCGGCTCCGCGGCCAAGGCAAGATCACGGAACGCAACGTCGAGGAGGCGGTGCGAGAAGTGCGCCTCGCCTTGCTCGAGGCCGACGTCAACGTCGACGTCGTGCGCGACTTCACCGAGCGGGTTCGCAGCCAGTCGCTCGGCAAGGAAGTCTTAGCCAGCCTCACCCCGGAGCAGCACTTCATCAAGATCGTCCGCTCCGAGCTCACCCAGTTGATGGGGGGCGAGGCGAGTGAGATCGACCTGGCTGCGTCGCCGCCGGTCGCGATCATGCTGGTCGGCCTCAACGGTGCCGGTAAGACCACCACCGCCGGCAAGCTCGCGACACATCTCAAGACCGCGCGCGGCCGCAGTCCCTACCTGGTTCCCGCCGACGTGTACCGGCCGGCGGCCATCGAGCAGCTGACCACGCTCGCCGGGCAGATCGATGTACCGGTTCACCCGACCCAGGCCGGTGACGATCCCGTGAAGATCGCGCAGGACGCGATCAAAGAAGCTTCGAACCGCGGCTACGACACCGTGCTGATCGACACCGCCGGCCGCTTGCATATCGACGACGAGCTGATGGGCGAGCTCGAGCGCATGAAGGCCGCCGTCCAGCCGCACCATATCGTGCTGGTGGTCGATGCAATGACCGGACAGGACGCGGTCAACGTGGCGACCGGCTTTCACGGCAAGCTCGAGCTCAGCGGCGTCGCGATGACCAAGCTCGACGGCGACGCGCGCGGTGGTGCCGCGCTCTCGATCCGGGCGGTGACGGGCGCGCCGATCCTGTTTGCCGGAACCGGCGAAAAGCTCGACGCCCTGGAGGTTTTTCACCCGGATCGGCTGGCGACCCGGATCCTCGGAATGGGCGACATGCTCAGCCTCATCGAGAAGGCCGAGCAGGTTTACGACGAGAAGCAGGCGGTCGAGCTCGAGCGCAAGCTGCGTCGCAACGAGTTCACCCTCGAGGATTTTCGCGACCAGTTACGCGCCGTTCAGAAGATGGGGCAGGTCGGCGACCTCATGAACATGATCCCCGGGATGAAGAAGCTCACCAAGGGCATGGACATGGGAGCCGCCGAGAAAGAGCTCAAACGCAGCGAGGCGATCATCAACTCGATGACCAACGAGGAGCGGCGCAACGCCAAGATCCTCAACGGGAGCCGCCGCCGTCGCATTGCCGCCGGCAGCGGTACCACGGTGTCCGACGTCAACCGCTTCCTGAAGCAGTTCCAACAGACCAAGAAGATGATGAAACAGGTTTCGAAGTTTCAAAAAATGGGCATGGCGCGCGGACTGCGCGGTTGATTGCCCGTTGATTGCCCGTTGATTGCCTAAACCAACCAAGAGGAGTAGATATCAGCCATGGCAGCAACCATTCGCTTGGCTAGACACGGCGCCAAGAAGCGTCCGTTTTACCGCATCGTCGTTGCCGATCGTCGCCGAGCTCGCGACGGTCGCAA
Organism: Candidatus Binatia bacterium; assembly: GCA_028282445.1. GTDB lineage: Bacteria > Desulfobacterota > Binatia > HRBIN30 > CADEER01 > CADEER01. The sequence continues at coordinate 1,673 of JANQHZ010000735.1, forward strand.
GATCGAACAGGTGGGTCTCTACGACCCTCGCATCGAGCCGGAACGCATCGAGTTCGAAACGGAACGACTGGCAGAGTGGCTGGAGCGCGGCGCGAAGCCCAGCCTGACGGTATCGCAACTGATCAAGCGCAGCGGCATCGAGTTGCCGAAGTCTGCCGGCGAGGCCGAGCCAGCCGAATAGTCCGCGCCCGGAGAGGGAGCATGAAGGAACTGGTCGAGTATCTTGCCCGGCAGCTGGTCAGCGACCCTGATTCGGTTGAGGTCAAGGAGACGCAAGGGGACACCGCATCGGTCCTCGAGCTCAAGGTTGCCAAGGACGACCTCGGCCGGATCATCGGCAAGCAGGGCCGGACGGCAAAGTCGATTCGCACGATCCTGAACGCTGCCGCCTCGAGAACCAATCGAAAAGTGGTGCTCGAGATTGTCGAGGAAAGCTAGGGCGAACCTCCCAAGCGCCTCGCCTCGGCCCGCCGGCGCTGCGGACTTGGTGGACCTGGGCAAGCTGGTGCGCCGCCACGGGGTTCGCGGCGAGATCCGGATGTTGCCGTACAATCCCGAGTCGCCGGCTGTGCTGGCGGTCGACGAAGTCGCTCTCTATGCAGAGGGAGCGCTTCCCCGATGGATGAGAATCACCGGCCGCCGGCCACACAAGAACTTCCTACTCCTGCGCTTCGAAGGGGTTGAGTCGGCCGAGGCCGCCGACCCCCTGATCGGCTCGCACGTCGGCCTGCGCCGCGAGCAGCTTCCCGCTCTCGATGAGGGCGAGATTTACCACTGCGACCTGATCGGCCGCGCGGTCGCGACCGAGGACGGCGCGGCGCTCGGGGTCGTCCGCGAGATCCTGCCGACCGGCAGCAACGATGTGCTGGTCGTTCGCGGCGACGGACGAGAATACTTGATCCCGTGGATCGACGACGTCGTGGTTGCGGGAGACCAGGCCGACGGGGACGGTGAAATCGTCATCCGACCGCTCCCTGGATTGCTCGATCCGTAGCGCCGGCGCCTACGCGGAGAGAAGCTCCCGTTCGTTTGCGCGTTCGCTTCTCGGCCGGCCTCTTGCGGGTCTGTGCCGAGGGGGTCAAGCTACCGGTCCGCGAGCGAGGCACCTACCGATGCATTTTCACGTCGTCACCTTATTTCCCGAGTTTTTCGGGTCGCCGCTTTCGGCCACTATGCTGGCCAAGGGCAGGGAGCGCGGTTCGATCGATTTCACCGTGCACGACATCCGCGACTACACCGAGGACCGGCACCGTACTGCCGACGATACGCCCTACGGCGGCGGCCAGGGCATGGTCATGAAGGCCGAGCCGGTGGTCGCGGCGATCGAGGCGACAGGAGACGGCGATGGGCGGCCGCGGCGGATTCTGCTCTCGCCGCGCGGCCGAGTGTTCGACGGCGAACTCGCCGCCGAGCTGGCCGAGCTGGACGCGGTGACCATCGTTTGCGGGCGTTACGAGGGGGTCGACGAGCGCGTGCGTGCCTTCGTCGACGACGAGATCTCGATCGGCGACTACGTACTGGCGGGCGGTGAGCCGGCGGCGCTGGTCGTAATCGACGCCGTCGCGCGGCTGGTGCCGGGAGTCCTGGGTTGTGCCGAGTCTGCGCTCGACGAGTCCTTCTCGGAGGGGACTCTCGAGTACCCGCAGTACACCCGCCCTCCGGAGTTCCGCGGCATGAAGGTGCCGGAGGTCCTGGTCTCGGGGGATCACGGCAAGATTGCCGCATGGCGCCGCCGGGAGGCCTTGCGGCGCACCCTGGAATGGCGCCCCGATTTATTGTTGGAGGCGCATCTTTCCGACGAGGACAGGGCCTGGCTGGCCGATCTCGCCGGAGCGGCGGACGAATCGTGAGAGGGCCGAAGAGCTCAGCGCCGGTCTACCTGGCCTTGCTGCACTACCCGGTGGTGGACAAGAACGGCAAGACGGTGGCTACGGCGGTGACCAATATCGACATCCACGACCTCGCCCGATCCTCGCGTACGTATGGACTGGAGGGGTTCTTCGTGGCGACCCCGATCGAGGCGCTGCGGGCCCTGGCGCACCGCATCATCGACCACTGGGACACCGGGTTTGGGGCGACGTACAACCCGAATCGCAAGGATGCTCTGTCGATCGTACGGATGGCGCCGGACCTCGATGGTGTGATTCTGGATATCGAGAAGGAAGCCGGAGAGAAGCCGGTGGTCGTGGTTACCTCGGCCCGGCGATCGCCCAATTCGGTCGGCTTCGAGGAGTACCGAGCCGGCCTCGCACGGGTCGATCGGCCCCAGTTGTTGGTTCTGGGCACGGGCTGGGGGCTGGCTCCCGAGGTCATGGAGAGGGCGGATTTGCGCCTCGATCCGATCGAGGGGGCGGGGGAGTACAATCACCTGTCGGTTCGGGCCGCCGGAGCGATCATTCTTGACCGGCTGCTCGGCGCACGGTAGAGGTTCGGATTCGCCTCAACCACGCCGTGGGCCATCTTTGCGGTCCGCGCAACAGGAGATTCCCCGATGAACCCCATCGAAGCCATCGAACGCGAGCAACTGCGCGACGACATCCCCGAGTTCAAAGCGGGCGACAGCGTCCGTGTCCACGTCAAGGTCGTGGAGGGGGAGAAGGAGCGAATCCAGGTGTTCGCGGGCGTCGTGATCGCGCGCAAGAGCGGTGCGATTCGCTCGAGCTTCACGGTTCGCAAGGTGTCGTACGGAATCGGAGTGGAGCGAACCTTTCCTCTGCACTCGCCTCGCATCGACAAGATCGAGGTGGTTTCGCACGGACGCGTGCGCCGCGCCAAGCTGTACTACCTGCGCGGCCTCTCCGGAAAGGCTGCGCGAATCACCGCCGAGAAGAACCCGCGCGGCTTGGCCAAGAAGGCTGCCGCAGCGGATAAGGCTGCTGCTGCGGATAAGGCTCCCGCGGCGGAATCCTGATCGCGGCAATCCCGGCGACCGCCGGGATCGTTTGACCGGAGCGTTACCGCTAGTCGTCCACTTCGGGACGAGCTTGGTCCTCGCGCCGATCGGGTAGCACGTGGACGTCGGCGCGCGCTGAGACGACCCTACAGGCGGCGTCGAGCTTGCCGCCCTCGCGCACGGCGAGAGAGCTGGTTTCGATCGTGCCGAGAATTCGCCCGACCGGCCCGATCTCGACGCGCTGGGCGCCGCGAATGTCTCCGTGGATTCGTCCGAGCACGACCAATTCGGTGGCGTTGACGTTGCCGTCGACGGTGCCGCTCTCGCCGATTACCAGCAAGTCGGTGCACTTCACGTCGCCGTTGAGCTTACCGTCGATCCGTGTCGGTGCATTGAAGCTGAGGCGCCCGGTGACCTCGGCATCCGCGCCCAGCGAAGTGCGAAGCGTCTGGTTGTTGGCCAGAAACTTGGTTTGCTGATCGGTGGTCGCAACCTTGTTTGGCGGCGGCGCGACCGTGCCGCCACTATCGCCGCTGCGCTTCCATACGCCCACATCCGCCTCCTTGGCGTCGTCTCATCGCTCCGACGCTCTCGTCCACAGCGCTCTTCCTTTGCACATTTTGTCGACGAATCAAAATCGACCGCAGTCGGTCCGCTTGATCTCGACAATCCGAAGCCCACCGTCCGACTGGAACGGGCGGCGCTTGGGTGGGTTGGACTCAAAGCGATCCGCGACCAAGTCGACCGCAGCGGTGGAACGACGTCTCTCGTCTCGGAGGGCCACTTGCCAGGGCGATTCTCAGTACTACGTTAGCGACGATTGCCGCTCCCCTTCGCCTTTGTGGGTTCGATCTTCCTCACCCGGAGCTCTTCGATGGCGTGAAAACCCCAGGGCGAGGGGCGGAAGTTTTCCACGCCGTGCCGGTGTGCTGCGAAGAGCGTCGGACGCACGAGCTGGATCATCGGCAGCTGTTTGTGCAGAATCGCCTGAACTTCGCGGTAGATCTCCCATCGCCGGGTCGGGTCGAGCTCCCGGTTGCCCTGATCGAGCAGATCGTCGATCTGAGCTTCCCAGGCGGAGGAGGGGTGTGGCTGTAGCGGGTGCCACAGGTGCAGCTCACCGTCCGAACGCAAGAGGTTCTCGCTGCTGGCGGGATCGATCCCGACCGTGAAACCGATGAGCATGGCGTCCCAGTCGTAAGTCGCGTCGAGACGTTCGAAGAGGTCCGGGAACGGCAGGGATTCGAGCTTGGCACGCACGCCGATCGTGGCGAGCTGGTCGACGAGAATTGCTGCGATCCGTTCACGGACCGCGTTCCCCTGGTTGGTGACGAGGGTAAACTCGATGGGATTTCCCTTGTCGTCTTGGCGTACGCCGTCGCTGCGAAGCGGGTATCCCGCCATTTCCAGCGTTCTGCGGGCGAGCTCGAGGTCGAAGGGGTGGCCACCGAGCTCGTCATCGCTAAACGGATTGGCTGGTGGGAAAAGCGATCGCGACGGAACTCCGAACCCATTGAGAGCGCCCTCGATGATGGCGCGTTTGTCGATCGCGTAGGCGATGCCGCGGAGAAAGCGCGGGTCGTTGAACCACGTGAAGCGTGGATCTGTTTTGCCGCCGCTGCGGTAATGCAGAGGATTGCGGTTGAAGGTAAGGAACAGGCTGGCGGTGTCGGTACCGATCTCTTCGACTGCGAACTCGTCGCGGGTCGAGGCGGCGCGCAGCTCGGCCACCTCGTCGAAGCGAGGACTGAAGATGTGAAGGGCGCCTGCTTTGAACCAGGAAAGGGTGGTCTCGCGGTCCGGAGCGATGCGCACGATGTAGCGGTCGAGATAGGGTAGCCTCTCGCCGCGTTGGTCTGTTTGCCAGTACGACGGGTTGCGCTCGAGCACGATACGTTGGTCCGGTTGATAACCCACGAGCCGGAAAGGTCCGGTTCCGATGACCTCACCGGGGTCGGTGTCGGTGCCCCATTGTGTCGCGATGGTTGCCGGCTGATCGATCGGCACGGTCTCCACAAAGCGGTGTGCCGGGAGAATCGGGAAGACCAGCGACTTGAGAAAGGGCGCGTACGGTCGCTGGAGCGAGAAGCGTACGGTGCGGTCGTCGATCTCCCTGACTTCGACCGGGTTCCCGTCGATTCGAAGGATCGCGGAATACGGGCTTTCGGCTACGGCGTGGATCGCCCGAGTCGTGAACGCCACGTCGCGCGCCGTGAGTTCGACACCGTCCTGCCACTTTACGTCGTCGCGCAGCCGGACCGTGTAGTCGTGGGTTTGCGGATCGTACGTCCAACTCGCCGCCAGGCCCGCGATAGGTTCCGCGGTTTCCGGGTCCAGCCGCAGTAGCGTGTCGAACACGGCGCCACCGACGGTTCGACCGGCCTGGCCGTCGGCAACGATCGGGTTGAAGGTTTGCGGCGCGCCGACGACCGCCACTACCAGTGGGTAAGGCGCGGGTTGGTGCTGTGGCGGCCCGTTCGAGGAGGTGGCACCGTCCGGTCGTTCGGCCGGCTGGCAACCCCCGGCGGCAAACAGCGCAGCCGTCGTCGACCAGATGCAGAGACGGATGAGGAGCCACATGGTGTCGTTGGTTTTCGGCGCCTGCGGATCAGAGAGCGGCGTGGTCGAGGTCGATCTCGCGGGTGTTCGCCGGCGGGGTGATGGAGAACAGCCGGCTCGACAGTGCCGGGTTGATCTCGGGGTCTTTCATCGAGATCTCGAGAGACTCCTGGGTGGCGGGAAATCGAACTGTGATGCGGCGGGCGATGGGCATCGCTCCGCTGTCGTCGATGTCATCGTACACTGCCTCGATGGTCGTGTGTCCGTCGCGGTCGACCTCGCGGTAGGCGGCGGGCGTTTGGATGTCTCGAAAGTAGGCGTGCCAACCGCCATCGCTGCCGCTATGGCTCACGCGAATCAGGCCGGCGTCCCAATCGACGGCGACGCGGCCGTCCGCCGAGAGCGCGGGTGTCGCCAGCACGTGGTCGATGATCCCCGGCACGGAAATATCGACCGGGAGATAGGGGGATAAGTTCTCGATCGAGGCCGTGCCGCGGTAGACGGTCGACTCACGGGGGACATAGGCGGAGAAGGTGCCGCTTGCGCTGGTCATGATCAGCATCGATCCCAGGATGGAGACGACCTCGATCCGCAGGCGGTCGGGCCGTTCGACTGCCAGCACGTTGCGGGCGCTTTCGTTGCCGCGTGGCGAACGGTACCGCACGCGCGCCAGGGTGCGTAGGCCTCGCAGTTGATCGCGGCGACTGCGCATCGATTCGAGCAACTGCGCGGCGCTGGGCAGCGTGCGGGCAGGCGGTACGGACGAGGGACGGGTAGCGAAGCAACCTTGCAGCAGCACCGCGACCAGAGCCGCGGTGATCGCTCTCCCCATTCAGGAATCTCCGTGTCGCAAGACCGCTTTCTGTAACGCCTCGATCTTGGCTCGAATTCGTTCGGACTGGTCGTCTTCTTGCGACCGGCTCAGAGCGTCGCGATACTTTCGGATCGCTTCACGGGTGCGACCGAGTTCGCGGTAGGCGTCTCCGAGGTGCTCGGCGATCGTCGGATCGTTGGAGGACAACGTTACCGCGCGCTCGAGTTGCTCGACGGCGGCTTCGTAGTCGCCGCGCTGGTAGTACACCCAACCGAGACTGTCGATGTAGTAGCCATCGTCCGGACTGACCGCCAGCGCCCGCCGGATGAGCGCTTCGGCCTCGTCGAGCCGAACGCCCTGATCGGCGAAGGTGTAGCCCAGGTAGTTGAGCGCTTGGGCGTTTTCCGGGTTGATTTCGATCGCCTTCGACATCGTGGCGATCGAAAGATCCTTGTCGCCGTTCTCGTCGTAGAGAGCGCCGAGCGTGAAGTGGTAGTGATCGTTGTCGGGTTCCTTCTCGACCAGATCCTCGAGAATCTCGATCGCGTCGTCGATGTCGCCGACTTCGCGCAGTGCCATCGCGTAGAGCAACTTCAGGCGATCGTCTTCCGGTTTCTGGTTGGCAGCGTCCTCGAGCAAGTCGACCGCGCCCTCGATGTCGCCCTGCTCCTGGTAGATCTGCGCCGCAGCGCGTCTGGCGTCGGCATACCAGTCGTGCTCCGGCGGAATTTGGTTGAACTCCAGAATCGCCTGGTCGTAGGCTTCGGCATCCTGGTATGCCGACCCGAGGTAGTAGCGCACGCGGTGGTTGTCCGGATTGGCGGCAAGAATCAGACTGAACTCATCGGCGGCGCGTTGCGGCTCGCCGGTCTCCAGGTAGATCAGGCCGATCTTGGTCCGAGTGTCCTGCGGGTCGACGTCGAAGCGTTCGAGCTCTCGGAACTGCTCCAGCGCGTCGTCGAACTTCTCCTGTCGCATGTAGAGGCCCGCGAGTCGTCGCCGGATCTCGGCTTGGCGCGGGTTGATGCGGAGGATCCGCTCGTAAATCTCGATCGCCCGCGCGGGTTCTTGCTGAATCTCGTATAAAAGCGCGAGGTCGGCGAGAACCGGTTCGGCGCGCGGATTGAGCTCGAGAGCTTGCAGGTACGACGTCTCGGCTTCGTCGTACTTGCCGGCCGCAGCCTGGATCCGTCCGAGGTAGTAGTGCGCCAGAAAGGCGTCGGGTTCGCTACCCGCCACCACCTCGAGCGTTTCGACGGCGTCGTCGGTCTTTCCGACCTTGCCCTGCAAGATGCCGAGCAGGAGGCGAGCTTCGCGGTGCGTTGGGTCGAGTCGCAGCACCTCGCGGTAGACGGCGATCGCCTCGTCGTAGCGATTCATCGCCGACAAGATGTCGGCGCGCAGCAACAGGCTCTCGGTCGACTCCGGCTCGAGCTCGAGGGCCGCATCGGCCTGAACCAGAGCTTCGTCGAGGCGCCCCTCGCGCACGTACATGCCGGTCAGGCGGCGTCGCAGGAGGGGGGTGGAGGGGTCGGCGGCGACCGCCTCTTCGAACGCTCCCAGGGCCTCTTGTTGCTCGCCGCGGGTCAGCGCTACGTAGCCGCGCAGATACGCACCGAGCGCTGCCGCATCGGGCGCCGGCGGAACCTCCGTAATCTCGGCAGGGGCGATCTCCGACCAGCCTCCGAGCTCGCTCTCGGGCGAGGTGCCGCGCAAGGCCGCGCAGCCGCTCGACGAGATCGTCGCGAGCGTGCAGATTCCAATCAAAATTCGTCTATTGCGCCGCGTCTTCACCGAAACTGCTGCTCCAAAGGGATCAGCCTTCGAGACTAACACAGGGCATTGGGAGCTACCAGTGTGATCGACCGTCCGCGGGGACCTCCGAGCGCCGCGGCCGGTGCTCGACTCGACCGGCCCCTCTCCGAGTGGGTTTGGATGAAGTTGGCGGGTGCGTATACTTTTGAGATCCGCGGTCGAGACAGCCGCCGCCGCGCCTCTGCGATGGACATCCGCTTCCCCTTCGTGCCCGACCGTCAAAGCCGCGTACGGGCCTCCCGTGCGTCGCCGCTGTCCGTATCGCTCGTGCTGGTCGCGGTCGGGCTGGTCCTGGCTACGCCGCACGGGCGGGCCACCTCGGGCCCGAGCCGGCCACAATCCGGAACCGTGACCTGGCAGGCGCTCGAGCCGGGTCTCGCCTACGCCGAGATCGAGCTGCCGCAAAAGTCGACCCAGGGCGACTCGATGGCCCGCATACTGCGGGCTGAGACCGAACGGTTCGGGCTGAAACTACTCAACGCTTCGGCCGAACCGGAGGGGCTTTCCCGCACCGCTCGCGAATGGGCCAAGCGAGAAGGCGCGGTCGCGGTCACCAATGCGTCGATGTACCAAGCCGACGGGCGCACGAGTGTCTCCCTCATGGTGGCGGCCGAGCACGTCAACAACGGACACGTCTCGCGCGATCGAACGGTGCTGGCATTCGATCGTCGCGACGGCGATGTCCCGCGCGTGCAGATCATCGATCGCAGCTGCCAGGACTTCGATGCGCTGCGCTCTCACTATGGCTCGCTGGTTCAGAGCATCCGGATGATCTCGTGCACGGGCAAGAACGTCTGGAGCCAGCGCGCGCAACAATGGAGCACTGCCCTGGTCGCGACCGATTCCACGGGGCGGCTTCTGCTGATCCATGTGCGGTCGCCGTACAGTACCCATGATCTGATCGAGAATCTGCTGGCCTTGCCGATCGGCATCGAGCGCGCCATGTACCTCGAGGGCGGCCGCCCCGCGCAGCTCTTCATCCAAACCGAGGCGCGGCAGCTCGAGGTGGTGGGCAGCACCAGCAGCAGCGGCCTCGGCGGCAATCGGATCGCCTTGCCCTTCCCCAACGCACTCGCCCTCTACAGACGCTAGAATCCCGATTTCACCCGGGACTTTGGATCTGCAACTCGATTCGCGCTAGAGCTGTGCTCGTGGCGGGACAAAGTGCAGCGGTGAGCGCCCTCGAGTTCGTGGAAAATGGGTTTACGGTCGGGTTGGGTACCGGACGCGCGGCCAGCGCCTTCGTCGAGGCCCTCGGCGAACTGGTTCGCGCCGGCCTGACCGTACGTGGGGTGCCGACATCGGACGCAACCGCAGAATTGGCGCGGCGTTGCGGCATCTCACTGGTCGGCCTCGACGACGTCGAGGGCCTCGACGTGACCGTCGATGGGGCCGATGAGGTCGATCCGCATCTCGATTTGATCAAAGGCTACGGGGCGGCCCTGGTGCGAGAGAAGATCGTTGCCGCCGCGTCGCGAAGACTGGTGATCCTGGTCGGCCCGGAGAAGCTGGTCGACGCGCTCGGTCAGCGCGGGCGCCTTCCGGTCGAGGTCATTCCCTTTGCCGCGGCGACCTGCGCGCGTCGATTTGCAGCGATGGGACTCGCCGGCGATGTACGCGTCCACGAGGGCAACACGGTCGTTACCGACAACGGCAATTACGTATTCGATTGCGAAGTTGCGGCGATCGAAGATCCGGCGGCGCTCGATCGCGAGCTGTGCTGCGTCCCCGGCGTGCTGGGAACCGGCATCTTCGCGGGGATGGCGGACGCAGTAATCGTCGACGATGCGGGCGGCGCTCGGGTGATGCGTCGTTGACGGCGTGCCCTCCGTTCGCCGCGCCTTAGACCGCGCCTCAGTTCATTTCCCACAGCCGTGTCTCGGCGCTTCGCCCACGCAAGCTTGCCGATCGCCGCGGTTGTAGTCGTTCGAGGATCCCGCACGAGTCGCCCTCAGCGCGGGCCGCTTCGACCAGCTCCTCGCTGACCAAGCATTCGGCGTCGAACTCACGCGTCGCTCCTTCGATGCGACTGGCGACATTGACGGTGTCGCCGAGCACGGCGAACTCGAGACGCTGGTCGCCGCCGATATCGCCGATGACGACGGCGCCGTAGTGAGCGCCGATCCCGATCTTGATGGGCGACTCCCCGGTTGCGTGGCGCTCGCGATTCCACTGCGCGATGGATCGGCGGATCGCATCGGCGCATTGCAAGGCGTTGGTTGCGTCGCGCTTGGTTGGAGTCGGTGTGCCGAACGTCGCCATCGCGCCGTCGCCGAGATACTTGTCGAGCGTTCCCTGGTGATCGAACACCGCCCGCTGCACGCGCGCGTGGAACTGCCGCAGGAGACGGATCAATGTGTCCGCCGGCATCGATTCGCTCAGACCCGTGAAGCCGACGATGTCGACGAACAACACGGCGACGTTCTGATGCTTGGTAGTCTCCAGCGAGTCGTCGGAGCTCGACAGCTGCTCGACCATGTTGGCAGAAAAGTAGCGCGAAAGATTGGATCGTCTGCGCTCGCTGTCGGCGTGATCGCGAACCAATTCGCGTGAGCGTGCGACGAACGCTGCGACGGTCCCGGCCGTCAACAAGAAGACGAGCGCTTGGCGACCCATGCGGCCGAGGTGAACCCGACGCGGATGCAACAGTGCCAGCTCGAGCTCTTCCATGCTCATGCCGTCGGTGTTCGAGTTGGTGAGGACGCCCAGGGAATCGGGCAGGCCGTAGATGATGAGAGTGGCGACGACCCAAACGATCGAGGCGTATAGACCGGTCCACAGCACGACCCTCGGTCGATAGGAGAACGCCGCCGTGCCGATGACCAAGAAGGCGTAGAGCTCGTTGTCGAAACGCAGCAGGATCTGCGGAGAGAAAGTGCGGTCTGCGAGAGGGTTGGGCAAGAAGTTGATGAGCGCCAAGACGGTGATGTCGAGCGCCGGAAAGAGGTAGCGGTGCCATTCCCTGTAGCCCCCGCGTTGCCACAGGTAGTACTGGGCCATCCCGATCAGCAGGAAGCAGATGACGGAAAACTCGAAGAAAAGGAGACCCGGGTAGTCGTTCTCGATTACGATCCAGATCGCGATCACGGGCAGGGCGACCATGCGCAGCTGGAGGCCGCGTCTCAGCCCGATTTCTTCCTCGGCGAGGAAGGACTCCTGCAAGCGGTCGTCGCGACGCGACGTGTCTGGTGCCGTGGTCATGATCGAAAACCGTCCATCCGCCGGGCTGCTGCGGTTTGCCGTTGCCGTACCGGCCTATCGCAAAGCGCTCTTTCGACCGCAAGCCGCGGCGGATCGGCGTCCGCGCACGCCGATCATCTTGCAACCGCCCCGAACGACCCTTAAGACGGTTATCCGATGACCAACGGCGCGGACCGAAGCAATGACGACGACGCCCGGCGGGCCTACGGCGTC
>JANQHZ010000751.1 GCA_028282445.1 Candidatus Binatia bacterium
TTGGCAGTCGACCAACACCCACCTGTTGGCGCACGCCATCAACGGCCACCTCGGAGCGATCGGACAGACCGTCGAGTTCACCGAACCGATCGAAGCCAAGGGCCCGACCGGATTCGCGGCGCTACGCGAGCTGAGCGAATCGATGGAGGCGGGCGAAATCGACCTTCTCGTCGTCGCCGGAGCCAACCCTGTCTACGACGCACCCGCCGATCTCGACTTCGCGGGCCGTATGCAGAAGGTCGGGCTTCGCGTGCATCTCGGCGTCTACGACGACGAGACTGCGGAGAACTGTCACTGGCACATCCCGGAGGCGCATTTCCTCGAGTCGTGGGGGGACGTGCGGTCTTTCGACGGTACGGTGACCATCCAACAGCCGCTGCTCGCCCCACTTTACGGCGGTAAGTCGATCCACGAGCTGATCGCTGCGCTCGGCGGCGAATCCAACGCGAGCGGATACGACTTGGTACGAGCATACTGGCAGGATCGCCTGCCGGCGCCGTTCGAAAAGAGCTGGCGCAAGGCGGTACACGACGGCGTTGTCGCCGACTCCGAGCTCGTCGCGGCCCTACCGAACTGGATCTCGCCGCCCGGTACGCAGCTCCTGGAACGCCAAGAGCCCGTGCCCGAGGGGTGGCAGGCGGTGTTCCGGCCCGACCCTTCGACCTTCGACGGGCGATTCGCGAACAACGGCTGGTTGCAGGAGCTACCTCGCCCGGTAACGCGCCTCACCTGGGACAATGCCGCCTGGATCGCTCCCGCCGACGCCGAACGTCTAGGGATCGCAAACGGTGACGTCGTCGAGCTCGCCAACGAAACCGGCAAGCTGCGAACACCCGCGTGGGTCGTCCCCGGACACGCGCCCGGATCGGTAACCTTGCATCTCGGCTACGGTCGTAAACGCGCCGGCTACGTCGCTGCGGGGGCGGGTTTCGACGCCGGTTCCCTGCGGCGGAGCGACACCCCATGGACGGCGAGCGGACTGTCGATCAGCAAGACTTCCGATACCTACCCGCTTGCGTGCACGCAGGACCACTTCTCGATGGAGGGACGCGACCTCATCCGAGTCGAGAACGTCGGTGAGGACGCTCACGGAAAGGACCACGAGGAAGGACACCACGGCGATTCGGATCACCATGGAGACAAGTCCATGTACCCGCCGTACGAGTACGACGGATACGCTTGGGGGATGTCGATCGACCTCGGCTCCTGCACCGGATGCAATGCGTGCGTTGTTTCCTGCCAATCCGAAAACAACATTCCGATCGTCGGCAAGGATCAAGTCGAGATTGGGCGAGAGATGCACTGGCTTCGCATCGACCGCTACTTCGCCGGGGACTTGGACGCTCCACGCATGGTGCAGCAGCCGGTGCCCTGCATGCACTGCGAACAAGCGCCGTGCGAATTGGTGTGCCCGGTCAACGCCACCGTCCACAGCGACGAGGGCCTGAACGACATGGTCTACAACCGCTGCGTCGGCACCCGCTACTGTTCCAACAACTGCCCCTACAAGGTGCGCCGTTTCAACTTCTTCCTCTACAACGACGTACAGTCCGACGTTCTCAAGATGGCAGCCAACCCCGACGTCACCGTCCGCAGCCGCGGGGTGATGGAAAAGTGCACGTACTGCGTACAGCGCATCAGCCGCGCTCGCATCACCGCAAAGAAGGAAGGCCGCGCCGTACGAGACGGCGAAATCGTCACTGCGTGCCAGGCATCCTGTCCGACCGAGGCAATCGTATTCGGCGACATCAACGACCCGAACAGCAGAGTCTCGAAGGCGAAGGCAAGTCCGCGCAGTTACTCGCTGCTCGCGGAGCTCGGCACCAAGCCGCGCACGACGTACTTGTCCGGGATCCGTAACCCGAACCCGAAGCTGGAAGCGACCGAAGAGGCGTAGCGAGCCGATCATGGCGAACGGAACGACCACACCTACCGACATCGAGAACGGCGAGCGACGCTCTCTCTCGAGCCAGTTGCCGCCGGTCGTCGGCCCGGGCCATACGATGGGCTCGGTGACCGACAAGATCAGCTCGGTCGTCCTCGCCCAACAGACGCCACGGGGCTGGTTCATCGGACTGGCGATCTCCTTCGCCCTTACGATGGTGCTGCTGGTGTCGGTCACCTATCTACTGGCCAAGGGCGTCGGGATCTGGGGCCTCAATGTCCCGGTCGCTTGGGCATTCGCGATCATCAACTTCGTGTGGTGGATCGGCATCGGGCACGCAGGGACACTGATCTCCGCCATCCTGCTCCTGCTACGCCAGGAGTGGCGCACCTCGATCAACCGCTTCGCCGAAGCGATGACGCTTTTCGCGGTCGCCTGCGCCGGACTGTACCCGCTGCTGCACATGGGTCGGCCGTGGCTGTTCTACTGGCTGTTCCCTTACCCGAACACGATGGCCATGTGGCCAAATTTCCGCAGCCCGCTGGTTTGGGACGTGTTCGCGGTGTCGACATACCTGCTCATTTCTCTGCTGTTCTGGTTCATCGGATTGATTCCCGATCTCGCGACCCTGCGCGATCGGTCCCCGAGTAAGGTCGGACGTTTCGTCTACGGGTTGCTCGCCATGGGTTGGCGCGGCTCGGCGCGACACTGGCATCGCTACGAGATGACCTATCTCCTGCTCGCCGGGCTCTCCACGCCCCTGGTGGTATCGGTGCACACGATCGTCAGCTTCGACTTCGCGGTGTCGCAGCTGCCGGGCTGGCACGCGACCGTGTTCCCGCCCTACTTCGTCGCCGGCGCGATCTACGCCGGTTTCGCGATGGTACTCATCCTCGCGATCCCGCTGCGAAGATTCTACGGACTGCAGGACTTCGTCACCATGCGCCACCTCGACCATATGGCTCGCATCATGCTCGCGACCGGCCTCTTCGTGGCCTACGGCTACATGATGGAGACCTTCATGGCCTGGTACAGCGGATCGGTCTATGAGCACGCGCTGATGCAGAACCGATTCACCGGCCCGTACGCCATCTGGTACTGGTCATTGCTGCTGTTCAATGTAGTGATCCCACAGGCTTTGTGGCTCACCAAGGTGCGCCGCAACACGACCGCGCTGTTCCTGATCGCCGTCTCCGTCAGCATCGGCATGTGGCTGGAGCGCTTCATCATCGTCGTCGTCAGCCTGCACCGCGACTTCCTGCCGTCGTCGTGGGAGATGTACTACCCGACCGTTTGGGACTGGGGCTTGTACCTCGGCAGTATCGGCCTCTTCTTCTCCTTGCTGTTCCTCTTCATCCGCTTCCTGCCGATGATTTCGATCTTCGAAATGCGCACCCTGTTGCCCGACTCCGAAGTCAAGGAGAGTAACCCGTGAGCGCCAAGATCCACGGTCTGATGGCGGAGTTCAGCGATCCCGGTGCGCTCGTTTCGGCGGCGCGCTCAGCCCGAGAAGAGGGCTACGTCCGAGTCGACGCCTACACACCGTACCCGCTCGAGGAGCTCGACGAGGCGCTCGGCATCCGCCACACACGCCTCCCCCTGATCGTTCTCATCGGCGGCATCCTCGGTGGCCTGGCGGGATTCGGCCTACAGTACTGGACTTCGGTCATCGACTATCCGATCAACGTCGGCGGCCGTCCGCTGTTCAGTTGGCCGTCGTTCATCCCGGTGACCTTCGAGTGTACGGTTCTCGGTGCGGGGCTATTCGCGGTGCTCGGCATGCTCGGCCTCAACGGCCTGCCGCAGCCATACCATCCGGTGTTCAATGTCCCCCGCTTCGCGCTCGCATCGCGCGACCGCTTCTTCTTGTGCATCGAGTCGACCGATCCGAAGTTCGATATCGACGAGACCTGGGGGTTTCTGTCACGCCTCCAGCCGCGCCAGGTGTCACAGGTCGATGAATAGACTCGCAACATCTCTCGTACTGGCCGCGTTGGTCGCAGTCGCCGGTTGCCGGCAAGACATGCACGACCAGGACAAGTACCAGGCGTTCGAGCGAAACGATTTCTTCGATGACCAGCGCGCATCGCGTCCACTGGTCGCCGGAGCCGTCCCCCGCGGTCATCTGCAGGAGGACGAAACGTTTTTCACCGGACTCGCCAATGGCGCGATGGTCGAGCGCGTCCCTCTCCGCGTCGACCGAGAACTGATCGAGCGCGGCCGCGAACGCTACGACGTCTTCTGCTCGCCATGCCACGACAGAGTCGGGACCGGCAATGGAATGATCGTCCAGCGCGGCTACAAGCAGCCCGCCTCGTTTCACGAGGCGCGGTTGATCGACGTCCCCGATGGGTATTTTTTCCAGGCCATCAGTAACGGCTTCGGCGTGATGCCGAGCTACGCAAGGCAGGTTCCGACGCGGGACCGATGGGCAATCGTCGCCTACATCCGAGCCCTCCAACTCAGCCAGTCCGCGCAACCCGACGACCTGACAGCGGACGACCTGGCGCGCTTGAAAGTCACCGAGGCGGCGGAATGAACGAACGAAGCGAAACGTTGATGCTCGCCCAATCCAGTCCTCTGAGACGACTCGCTCCGGTCGCCCTCGTCATCGGCGTCGCCGCACTCGCCGGCTGCGCCTTCTTCGCCGCGGAACAGCCGGATCAGGTCGCGCAGTCGTACCTGGTGGCTTATCTGTTCTGGAGCGGGCTGGCGCTCGGGTCTCTCGTCATCCTGATGCTGCAGCACATCACCGGCGGCGCTTGGGGTGCGATCATCCGGCGCATCCTCGAATCGGCCAGCCGCACGTTGCCGCTCCTGCTGATTCTGTTCTTGCCCGTCCTCGCCACCGCCGGATCGGTTTACGAGTGGGCGCATCCGGAGGTGGTCGCGCACGACGAGCTCCTGCAGCACAAGAGCCCGTACCTGAATCTTCCGTTCTTCACCGTCCGCGCATTCCTGTACTTCGCCATCTGGATCACTCTGGCTCACTTCCTGAGCCGATGGTCGCAAGCGCAGGACCGCGGCGTTTTGAATGTACAGCGCCTGGAGAACATCAGCCGCGTCGGTCTGCTGCTGTTCGCGATGACGATGACCTTCGCCTCGATCGACTGGGCGATGTCGCTCGAGCCGCATTGGTTCTCGACGATGTACGGCATTCTCTTCATCGGGGGTCAGGTGCTGAGCGCACTGGCGTTTGCGATCCCGGTCGCGGCCACGGTTGCCGGGCAGGAGCCTGTCGGGGAGATCATGACGCCGAGTCGATTCCACGATCTCGGGAAGCTGCTGCTCGCTTTCGTCATGCTGTGGGCCTACTTCTCGCTGTCGCAGTTCCTGATCATCTGGTCCGGCGATCTGCCCGAGGAAACTCCTTGGTACCTGCGCCGCCTGAAAGACGGGTGGCTTTGGATGAGCATTGCGCTGATCCTCTTTCACTTCGCGCTCCCCTTCGTCCTGCTGCTGTCGCGCAGCCTGAAGCGAAGCCGCGGGTGGTTGATGCTGGTCGCCTTGATCCTGCTTGGAATGCGCGCAGTCGACCTCTCTTGGATGATCGTTCCCGCCTTCGAGCGTGAAGAGTCGAGGCTGGTGCTCAGCGACCTTCTCGCCTTCGCCGGGATCGGAGGGGTCTGGTTCTTCGCGTTCGTACGCTACCTGCGCGGGAGTTCACTCCTGCCGTTGCACGACGAGTCGCTTCCCGAGCTCGATGGGGTCGAGGCATGAGCGCCACACGAGAAGCCGGACACGAAACGCGCGACGTCCGCCTGCGGCCCGTCATCATCGGGACCGCGCTGATCACCCTGATGACCTTGGTTGCCGCCGCCGGTATGGTCGCGCTGTACGGCGCATTAGCGGACCGCGAGGCCGAGCGCAGCCGGCCGCGAAATCCGCTGGCCTCCACCGTGAGCCAGGTTCCCCCCGAACCGCGCCTGCAAGCGCTTCCGATCGCCGATCTCCAGACACTGCGCGAGGCCGAAGACCGGCGTCTCGGATCCTATGCCTGGGTCGATCGCGAAGCGGGAGTTGCACGCATTCCGATCGAACGCGCCATCGACCTGCTGCTCGAAAAGAGCGGGGAGGCGGAGCAGTGATTCGCCGCCTAACGATCGCAGCCTGCACGGCCCTGCTGCTGTCCAACGTCGCTTCCGCCCAGCTGCCCGAAGCGCTCGAAGGCGTCGGCATCGACCAGCGACTCGACCAGACGGTTCCGCTCGATCTGGAGTTCCGCGACGAAACCGGCGCTTCGGTTCGGCTGGGCGAGTACTTCGGCTCGAAGCCGGTCATCCTCGCGCTGGTGTACTACGAGTGCCCTATGCTCTGCACCCTGGTCCTGAACGGCTTGGTGAGCTCGCTCAAGGCCTTGTCGTTCAGCATTGGCGAGGAGTTCGAGGTCGTGGCCCTCAGCTTCGACCCGAACGAGACCCCGGAGATGGCGGCCGCCAAGAAGGAGACCTACCTGGGGGCATACCGGCGACCGAGCGCCGCCGCGGGCTGGCATTTCTTGACTGGGGACGAATCCTCGATCAAGCAGCTCGCCGAAGCGGTGGGCTTCCGCTACCGCTACGATCCCGCAAGCGATGAGTTCGCACACGCCGCGGGGATCACGGTCCTGACCCCGAGCGGCAGAATCGCCCGCTACTTCTATGGAGTCGAGTACGCCCCGCGCGACGTTCGGTTGGGGTTGATCGAGGCAGCCGACGAGAAGATCGGATCGCCGGTCGACCAACTCATGCTCTACTGTTTTCGCTATGACGTGACGACGGGCAGATACAGCGCCGCCGTGCTGAACCTGGTGCGCTTGGGCGGGATTTTGACCGTGCTCGCGTTCGTCGCATTCCTGCTGACCACCCGCACTCGTCCGCCGTCATCCGGACCGACGGGAGTCAGCCTCGGACAGGCCTGAGATCATGTCCAGTTTCTCGCTCTTCCCGGAAAGCGCCTCCACCATCTCGGGGCAGGTCGACGCCCTATTCTTTTTCATGGTGGGCACCAGTCTCTTCTTCGGCCTCTTGGTCGCGATTCTGGTGATCTACATGGCGATTCGCTACCGGCGTCGCGCCGGAGACACCGGCGCCGGCGCCGAGATACACGGCAACCTTCAACTCGAGATCGCCTGGTCGATCGTTCCCTTCGTGATCGCGATGGTCATGTTCTACTGGGGGGCGAGCGTCTACATGACCATGGCTCGTCCGCCCGACGATGCGCACGAGATCTTCGTGGTCGGCAAACAGTGGATGTGGAAGCTGCAGCACCTCGAGGGACGTCGCGAAATCAACGAGCTCCACGTGCCCGTCAATCAGCCGATCAAGCTGACCATGACCTCGGAAGACGTGATCCACAGCTTCTACGTCCCTGCTTTCCGCATCAAAGCGGACGCCGTGCCAGGCCGCTACAGCACCGCCTGGTTCGAAGCGACCAAAGTCGGCACGTACCATCTCTTTTGCGCGGAGTACTGCGGCACCGAACACTCGCAGATGATCGGACGGATCGTCGTGATGGAGCCGAACGAGTTCCAGGATTGGTTGAGCGGGGAAACGACCGTAGCCGACGCCGGCAGCGCGATGGTCGACGCCACGCGATCGCCGGCAGAGATCGGCGCCGAGCTCTTCGTCGCCCGCGGCTGTACGACATGCCACCAGGGCGCCGCCGGCGTCATGGGACCATCGCTGGCCGGTCTATACGGCAGGGAGCGTAACTTTGCCGACGGCAGAAGCGCGGTCGCCGACGAAGCGTACCTGCGTCAGTCCATCCTCGAGCCACAGTCACAGATCCTGGACGGCTACCAACCCATCATGCCGACGTTCAAGGGCCAGATCGACGAAGAAGGCCTGCTGGCCCTGATCCAGTACATCAAGACCCTCGAACCGAACGAGGGGTGAAGGACGGCCGCGCAACTCGTCCGTCACGGTGAGACAAATGGAAACCGCTCCAAAGCGAACGAACTACCTGAATGCCGATTACGGGATTCGTTCCTGGCTGCTGACCCTCGACCACAAGAGGATCGGCATCCTCTACTTGATCTCGATCACGCTGATGTTCCTGCTCGGCAGCCTCTTCGCGGTTCTGATCAGGCTCGAGTTGCTGACGCCGGCGGGCGACTTCGTACAAGCCGACACCTACAACAAGTTGTTCACGATGCACGGCATCGTGATGATATTCTTCTTCCTGGTTCCGTCGATTCCCGCAGTTCTCGGCAACTTCCTGCTCCCCTTGATGATCGGGGCGCGAGACCTCGCCTTCCCCAGGCTCAACCTGATGAGCTGGTACGTCTACATGGTCGGGGGCATCTTCACCCTGTGGGCCATCATCACCGGCGGTGTCGACACCGGCTGGACCTTCTACACTCCGTACAGCACCACCGCATCGCACAGTAATGTCTTGATGACGGCGGTCGGGATCTTCATCACAGGTTTCTCATCGATCCTCACGGGCCTCAACTTCATCGTCACGATCCACACGATGCGAGCGCCGGGACTGACGTGGTTCCGGCTCCCGCTCTTCGTGTGGGCGCACTACGCCACCAGCCTGATCATGATCCTGGGCACTCCGGTGGTCGCGATCACGATCTTTCTGGTTGGAATCGAGCGGGCCTTCGGCCTGGGCATCTTCGATCCCGCGCTCGGCGGCGATCCGATCCTGTTCCAGCACCTGTTTTGGTTCTACTCACATCCGGCGGTGTACATCATGATCCTGCCCAGCATGGGTGTGATCAGCGAGATCATCACGTGCTTCGCGCGCAAGCGAATCTTCGGGTACGAGTTCATCGCCGTATCGAGCCTGGCGATCGCTGTCTTCGGATTCCTGGTCTGGGGCCACCACATGTTCACCTCGTCGCAGTCGGTGTACGCCGCGATGATCTTTTCGATCTTGAGCTTCGCAGTGGCGATCCCGTCGGCCGTCAAGGTCTTCAACTGGACAGCGACGCTGTACAAAGGGTCGATCAGCTTCGAAGCGCCGATGCTGTTCGCCATGGGATTCATCGGGCTTTTCACCATCGGCGGCCTGACCGGACTCTTCCTCGCTTCGCTCGGACTCGACGTTCACGTGCACGACACCTACTTCGTCGTAGCGCACTTCCACTACATCATGGTCGGCGGCGCGCTGATGGGCTATCTCGGCGCGATTCACTTCTGGTGGCCGAAGATGACCGGTCGCATGTACTCCGAGTGGGCTGCGAAAGTTTCGGCCGTGTTGGTCTTCGTCGGCTTCAACCTGACCTTCTTCCCCCAGTTCGTGCTGGGCTATCTGGGCATGCCGCGCCGCTACCACGCCTACCCGGACGAGTTCCAGGTGCTCAACGTCATGTCCACCACGGGCGCGTCCATCCTCGGGCTCGGCTACCTGGTGCCGCTCTGCTACCTCACCTGGTCGCTGTGGCGGGGCCCGCTCGCCAGTGCCAACCCGTGGAAGGCAGCGGGCCTGGAGTGGACGACTCCATCTCCGCCGCCGACCGAAAATTTCGAAACGACTCCGGTCGTCGAAGAGGAAGCCTATACCTATCCGCTGAAGGAGGCCGAAGTTGTCTAGCTCGACGACCGTGGCCCACCAGTTCGACGACGCGGCTCAGCAAAAGCGAGCGTCGACTCTGGGGATGTGGGTGTTCCTAGTCACCGAGGTGATGATGTTCGGGGGGCTGTTCACGGCCTACGTCGTATATCGCTCGCTCTACCCGGAGGCATTCGCCCAGGCCAGCCATCACCTGAACGCCGAGCTCGGCGCCGCCAACACCCTCGTCTTGCTCGGAAGCAGCTTGACGATGGCGCTCGCTGTACGCTCGGCTCAACTCGGGAAACGCGCGGGTACGGTAATCGGTCTGATCGCGACCATCGTGCTCGGAAGCGTGTTCCTGGGAGTCAAAGCGTACGAGTACTCTCACAAGTTCCATGAAAACCTGATCCCCGGGCCATCCTTCGTGTTCCCGGGAAGTGAGGCCGACCACGCGCAGCTGTTCTTCTCGCTCTACTTTGCAATGACCGGCCTGCACGCTCTCCACATGGTGATCGGCGTTGGTATTCTCGGCACCCTGACCGTCATGGCGGCGCGAAAACGATTTAGCGCCGAGTACCACAACCCGGTCGAAATCGGCGGCCTCTACTGGCACTTCGTCGACATCGTTTGGATCTACCTCTTTCCGCTGCTCTACTTGCTGGGACGACACTGATGAGCTCGCACACAACCTCCGCCCTGACGCTATTTCTGGTCTTCTTCGCCCTGGTCGGACTGACCGGCGTCACCGTCTGGGTCGCCTACATCGATCTCGGGATTTGGAGCACCCCAGTGGCAATCGCGATCGCCACGCTCAAGGCATCTCTGGTAGTCGTCATCTTCATGGAGATGCGCTTCGGGCAGCCGATCACCTGGTTCGCCAGCAGCACCGGCATTCTCTTCCTGATCCTACTGATCGGCCTGACCATGGCCGACATCGTCAGCCGCGGCTGGCTCGGGGTCCCCGGCAAGTAGCCCCCCCGGCCGGCGGATTTTCGCCGCGCCGAGACGGTTCGGCTCGGCGCGAGCCCGCGCCGCTACGGGAGGCTTGGGAAGCCCCCCGTTCCCGCTTGCGGGCCCCTACGCGCTTGCGCGTGCGCTGCTAGTCACGTATGGCCCGGGGCCGGGGGGAGAGGGAAGGCTCGGCGGTCGATGTCGGATCGGCCTCCCCGCGCGCCTCAGGAGAAGATAGACCGATGACAGATACGACCACGATGCGCCCAAGCCACAAAGATCTCGTCAGCTTGGTGATCTTCGCGTTGCTTGGGTTCACCAGTGGGCTCTTCTTCTTCGGCTGCTTCAAGCTCATGGGCTTCCACTGGATGCCCATGTCGATTCTACTGACGCTTCTACTCATCGGGATGCCGATCGGCGGCCTGATCGTGGTGCGGTTTCTCCGCGCCGACCTTCATTCTCTATCGCTAGGCCTCGGCTTGCAGGCGATTGCGATGTTGATCGCCCTCGCTCTCTACCCACTGTTCCTGGATCCGGCGTCGAAGCTGGACGGCTTGCTGGCCGGGACGCTCGAGGTCTCGCCCCTCACCTTTCTGATCTTCAAGTTCCTGCAGCTCGGCTTGGTGTTCATCCCCTACTACATCGTCTTCGGGATGAACGAATTCCTCGGATACCGGATCGTGCTCAAGATCCTCGGGCACCGCACCGAATGGGCCTACGCGATCTTTCTGGGCGGCACCGCGCTGTCGTACATCGTCCTGGAGTTCGGCTCGCGTTGGACTGGGGTCGTCCCCTTGATGGTGGGCTCGGCAGCGCTGGTCGCAGCCGCGGCGGCCTTCCTGCGCTGGAGCTCGTTGGGATGGTGGGTAGGAGCCGCCGCCCTAGGGGTTGCGGCGGTGTTTCCCGGTCTCGAGGACAGCTACCTCACCCGCCTCGAGCTCAAGAGCCGGATGCACATCCGGACGCTGCGCGAAGCCCCGGGGGCGCGCATCCTCTACCGTCGCTGGGGGCGATACTGTCACTTCAGCGTCATGGCGCAGTCGCCATCGCGTATCGCGGGCTTTTACAACGGCGGGATGCACTGGTTCTTCGAGCGAGGTCGCACCCTCGCGGACGTTCGTGAGAACTCCACCGACGCCGTTCCGTTCGCCGCGCTGCCGCCCAAGCCCAAGGTTCTCATCATCGGGGCGGGAGGCGGCGTGCAAGTCAGCACCGCACTCATGCACGACCCCGAAAAGGTCGTCGCGGTCGAGATCATTCCCGACGTGCTCGGCGTGCTCTCCGGCGAGCTGCAAGATCGAGTAGATCGGGTCTACAATGATCCGAGGGTTGAAATGGTCGCGATGGACGGGAGGCACTACCTCTCCCAGACCGACGAGAAGTTCGACTTGATCTTCCTGCCGGTGGTCGACACGTCGATCACGATGCTGCGGTCGCTGTTCAACTCGGCCGAGACCCTCTACACCGTCGAAGCATTTGCAGCGATGCGGGATCATCTTACCGAGAACGGTAGATTGGTCATCCAGAGGCCGGCCGTTTTCGACCGCAACGGAGCGCTGTTGAGGCAGTACTTCCGCGGCATGCAGGATGTCGGATTGCACCCCTACGTATGGCTCGACAACCCAGAGGCGCTACGCGGCGAAAAGGGACCGGGCATCGGCGACCCGCTGGAGGGCCGATTGCCGATCTATCTCGTCTTCGGCCGACTCTCACCGGACCGCGGCGAGCTTCCGCCGGACGTCGAGAAGGACCTTCGAGGCAAGGGATTTTTCCGAACGGATGATTTCGGCGAGTTCGACTACCTGCCCAAGACCGACAACTTCCGTCTTCGATCGGACCAGCTGTTCAACATCTTTCCGACCAACCCCGCGTTAAACCGAAACATCGGTCTGCTGATCGCAACGATCGTCGGGGTGATCTTCGTCATCTTGTTCATCCTGAACAAGATGTTCTCCGGGCGAGACACACAGTCGGCGGCTCCCTTCGGGGCAATCACCCTTCTGTCGATCCTGATCGGAGCCAACTTTCTGATGCTGCAGCAGTTCCTGATCTTCAACCTCTACCGCGTGCTCGCAATCCCGATGGATGCGGTGTTCCTCGGCAGCGTCGGATTCCTTCTGCTCGCCGGCCTCGCTGGAATCGCGCTGACGTCCCATCCAGGCAGATTCCTGATTGCCCTGAGCGTCGCCTCGGTAGGCGCGGCGCTCTTGTCACTGAGCCTGGTACAGCCCGAAACCTCGCTCGGCGTGTTCGTTACGCTCTTGGTGATCGCCTCGACCGGCTCGCTCTTCCCCAGCGTCTTTCGCGGTGACGAGAAGACTCTGCTCGTCGTATTCGCGGGCGACGCGATCGGCGCACTCATGGGCGGCATCGTCGCCTTCTTGTGGCCGATCGCCTTCGGCTTCCAAAGCTACGGCATGCTGACACTGATCGTCTTCTTGGCGACAGGCTGGTCGATATGGTGGGCGCGTGGGCGCTACAACCTGCTCGATCTCAAGCCGGAGTAAGCGACCGCCCGCCTCTCACTGAACACCGCTCGCAAAGCCGGCGACTGACGCAATCCGTCAGTCGGTTGGACTCTCGAGAAAGTCGCGGGTGAATGTCTCCGACGGAATGGCCTTCCCGACACTTCGCTCGGGGAACCAGAGCAGCGTCGTCTCGTTGATCTTACGATCGCGCATCTCGGTCAGCCCGGGTCGGTAGATTCCCGGAACCGCTTCGGTCAACGAGCTATTGCGCAGGACCTTCCACAGCTTGCCACTCTGATCGTAGTACTCGATCTTGAGCGGAAGCAGTCGCTCGAGATCGATCCACTGCTTCCGGCTGCCATAGGCGCTGTCGACGCCGTCCGCCGGCTTCGCGATGACGACCCGACACTCTCGTCCCTCGAACGTATCCGCTCCACCGTCTTCGTAGACATAGCGCTCGGTACGTTCACCGGCCAGCTCGCGCACGTCCTCGTAAAGCAGGTTCGTCCCGACGAAAGTCTGCCGAGAGCTGACCGGGACGCGGCGCGCGCGCTTGAGCGCCGGCAGGTAGATCCACTGGCGGTCCTGCTCCTTGCCGGGCTCACGCCACACCAGAAATCCGGTACCCCAGTCTTCGCGAGGCAGCGAGAAGAGCACGTGGATCTTGTCCCTTTGATCGTCGGCAAACGAGAGACTGCGCACGGCGCGCTTGTGAGAAACTCCGCGCGGCTTCTCGTCACCAATCGCGACGGCCTGATCGCGCTCGTAAAGCTCCGGCTGAGGAGAGGCGACGACGACCACCTCGAGGGTCTCCCGTTCGGTGCCGACCGATCGATACGTCGACGATACCTTCTCCATCAACGCTCGTGGGTCGGTCGCATCAGCCATCGCCGGAGCCGACGAGAAGATCGCCAGTGTCAGAAAGAGAATCGATCTCATCCAGGTGCCTTTCCTTGCGATTCCAGCCCGCCGGTTGCCTCCGCCTAGTCGGCGGTCGTCGGGGCTGTGTCGATAAATCCGTAGAACAACATCGGCATCAGAACCAGCGTCCCAAACGCGCAAGCCATGAGCATGATCGCCATCATCCACCCGGTCTCCTGAACCGGATCGAACCGCGAGCTCATCAGCGGCAGGAAGCACACCGCATTGAGCAACATGTCCTCGAGCACGACCCGCCCCTTATGGTGCATCGCGTATCGTACGGCGGCCGCGTGGTTGCCGCTCTCCGCCAGTCCATGTTGGTAGGCGTCGGCATAGTAGATCGAGAAATCGATCGATGCGTTGATCGCCAGCGGAGTGATCGCGGCGGTCGCGATGTCGAGGGGAATCCCAATCGCCATCATCAGCAGCGTCATCAACGCCGAGGCGAAGAAGAAGGGCACCGACATGATGACGCCGCCGGGGAAGGAGCGCAGAAAGGGGCGGCCCGCGACCTTGCGGCGGTTGTTCAGCGCCACACCGATCCAGCAGAACAACACGACGATGACTTCGGAAACCAACATGTTGACCGGCTTGCCGACCGCGACGTAGTCGTCGAGCTGCGGATACTTCCCCGACTTTCCGAAGGTCGAGATCTTGAGGTCGCCGAAGTCTTCGGCGGCAATCTCCAGCATGCGGTCCAGCACACCGGCGGTATGACGGCTGTCGAGGGAGTGGAAGTAGGCGGTCATCCTCACTCCGCCGACGTAGAAGAGCTGGCGCGCCACCGCCGTATCGAGATCCGCCTCGACCAGACTGAAGGCAGCTCTCGCTTCCTGCCGAGTCTGCGGCAGGGTCGTTCCGAACGACTCTTCGCTCACGCGCTGTACCTGATTCACGATCGACGCGATCTCGCGAATGTCTGTATCCGACTTCAGTCGCTCCTGGTAACGGCGCAGAGCATCGAGGAATGTCGGATCGTAGATGTCGTCGGAGTTGGCGGGCTCGGCGAGGAGTTGCAGCAGGTCGCGGCCGGATCGTCCTGGTTCGTTCAGAAAGTCGCCGGTGCGCGCCACCACGGTACCGCGAATAAAGTTGAACGGAGCGGTCTTCACGATCAGAAATCCGCCGGGCCAGACCAGCAGTCCGGCGAGGATTACGACTCCGATGGTCGCGACTCCGGCCCACCATGCAGTCGCCCCCGGAGCCCCCCAGGTGACCAGTCGGGTCGCCCGTTCCGCCACCCAGTCGAGGACGGCAGCGAAGGTCTCCGCTCCTTTCGAACCCGTACGCGGCGGTGTGTACGGTCGCCCGTGCGATACGAGTACGTGTAGCGCAGGAACCAGCAGCAGCACCAAAATGAGCTGGTACGCAACCGCAAAGGCGCTCAGCACACCGAGCTCTCGGATCGACAGAACCTCGAACGTGTACAAGGTTGCGAATCCGAAGATGGCGATTAAACCGGTCGCCCCGATGAGGTGGTCGTTGGTACGCGAGCGAGCCCAGTGGGAGTTCAGGTCGTCGCCTCGGTAGACCTCATGGAAGGACTCGAACTTGTGAAGGACGAAGGATACCCCCTGCACGATGCAGTTCGTATAGGCCAGCAAGGTGTACACCCGCTCGCGGATCTCGAACCCCATGAAATCCAGAAGCCCAATGCTGCCACGCGTCCACAGGAGACCGAGCAGGACGACTCCGCCGACCCCGATCAAGGCCTCGCGAAGCGAGCCAAGCGACCAGATGAAGAGCGGCATGGCCAGCAGTACACCGATCGTCACGAGCTTGAAGGTATCGACGTTCAACCCCTGGTCGAGCAGGCCGCGCATGATCACGCCGCCGCCGACGCCGACACTGGGCTCAGTCTCGATATCGGTCTTGTACAGCCACTCGAGCTCGGAGATCTCGCGGTCCTCGAGAAAAGCGGCCGTCGCACGAAATTCCCCGATCTCGTCGTAGTCGGGCGGAAGATAGCGCGCCACAGCGGCCCAATCGAAGTCCCGGCCAACCAACAGCCCGTACACCATCGGATCCTTCGCGACGCGTGCCTTCCACGCACCCATATCGAAACCCTCGGGGATCTCGCCGGGGATATGGGGGAAGTTGAGTAGCTCGTCGCCGGTATCGCGATAGTCCGGCACCTCGGACAAGCTCAGCACGGATTGCCCGAACCGCGCCTTCACGCGGTCGGTAAACTCGCGAACGCGCTCTAAATCGGCCGGCGTGGAGATCCCGTCGTCGAACCTCAGGATGAAGGGAATGAACTCCTGTCCCTGAAAGCCCTCGGCACGCTTGCCGCGAACGTAGCGGTCGCTGACACGAAACGGATTGTCGGCATCGAGAATCGGATCGTCGAGCACACCGCCTTTCTTGGCGATCACGTTGCCGTAGCCCATCAACAGGGTGGCCAGCACGAAGAGCGCAATCGTCACTCTCGGCCACCGCGTCACCCAGATTCTAGGATCTAGAGAAGAAGACATTCGAAGGCTCCAGTGCTCATCAATCGACCCCCACTCGCCGTACACAGTCCGACGCCCCAGCTAGAAGCTGTACGTCATGTCCATCCCGATGCGATCCTCGTGTCGAATCCGTTCGAAGTAGCGATCGCTGCCAGTCTCCGAATCGATCACATCGCCCGAGAGCCCGACGCGCAGGTCGCGCCAGACTCGGTAGGAGACCTCCGGGCGGAGAACCCAAAAGTTGCCGCGAAAGTCGTAGCCGCCGCGCACTCGGCACTGCAGCCGTGCTCCCGCGTTGTACGAAACTTCGCCGTACACGAAGTCTCGAAAGAATCGACGCTCGCCTTTGTCGGTCACCTCGACTTCGGCGTGGTCGATGATCTCCTCGTGTTGGTAGTTGAGCACGATGCGGTAGTCGCGAATGCTGTACTCCGCACCGGCAGCAGCGTGCAGAAAATTGTCCTGGTACTCCTCCGGGCTGCTGAAGTAGACGACTTCCAGCCTTCCCAGGAGCGAATCCAGAATCGGGTAGGTCGCGTTGAGGCCACCGACGCGGATCTCCGGATACCGGTCAATGATCTCGAGGTCGAAACGATCTTCTCCGCCGACGAAAACCAGGTTCGGAATGAAGACCGCGCTGGTGTCGCGACCCACGTAGCCGATCAAGCTCAGCTCGAGTTGCTCGACCTCGAACCCCAGACGCAGAGCCGCCTGCGTCTCCTTGAACTGCGCGGGGGGAAGATCCTGGATCTTGGCCACGTCGTCGTCGCGGATGATGTTCCAGCGCCCCTGCGGAAGCCGCGTCGGGGTGAACGCGAACGGGACGACGAAGAAGTCGACGAAGCCGAAGGCGTGCTCGTAGTGGACGAGAATGCTGTAGAGCCCGAGGTCTCGGTCGCGAAACGGATCCGAGGCGTCGCGTACCGAGGTCACGTTCGCCGGTTGGATCTCATCGAAGACGCTCCAATTGACGATCTGCTTCCCCGCACTGATGCGCAGGTCGTCGCGCGGGCGGTAGTCGACGACGGCATCGACCAGTATCAGATACGGCCGACGACGCTCGTCATTTCGAACCGAGAACGCACCGGCGGTAAAGTGCACGGTATCCGCGACCGCCGCCGCTTCGAAGCGGTACGTAAGCTGGTCGGTCAGGCGACCGCGCCCCCGGACCAGAATCTCGAAGAAGCTTTCCCAACTAACGTCGCTACGGTCGGGATCCGGGTACGAGAAGTTCTCGTACTTGGCGTGACCGCTGATCCTGGGTGGATCGATCGCCGACGCTCGATCCACAGTCGCGATCACCGTCGAAAACGCGAGGGCTACCGCGCCCAGTAGAATCGTCCGACCGGTAACGCGTCCGGACGCGGAGCGCCCGGCTCTCATTGTCCTACCGGTTGCCCCCCGATCGTCCCTTCGACCAGCTCGCGGGTGATCGTCACGACGTCGGTCTCCTGGACGCTTCGCACGATTCCGATGCCGGGCACGATCCAGAACTCGTTCACCTCGGTCCCGCCCTGGAACTGGAACGTACTCTCCAGACGAATCACGTTCTCATAGGTTCCCGCGGGAACGGTCAGCGAGGGCACCAAATCCTGCGGCACGACCCGATTGCTCTGCGGAACGCTTCCGAGAAACACCCCACCCGGAATCGTTCGCAGGGTGCACTGGGCGTCGGTCGAAAACGCCTGCCCGGCGACCATCGGCGAAACGAGCTGCACCAAGGGCGGCGCGCAGCGGGTCTCCAGGTCATCCCTCAGGTCGTCGGTCGCGCGCAAGACGAGCTCGTCGCCGCGATCGACGAACTCCTCTTGCTCGATGTTGGCTCCTTCGACGGTCTCGACCGTGAACACCAGTCCGACCTGGTCGACGACCTCGGTCACTTCGGTGGTCGTGCCCGGCTGCGACGATCGGGTCACCCGGTATGTGAGCGTATCCCCGAGGTCGTGCGGGATCAGCTCCTCGATCAGCCCGTCGAACAACAACCCGTCGGGGGTAGGAGTTCCCTGCGGAACGGAGGTGGGGCTCGGAGTGTTCGTCGCAGTCGCCGGAACGGGAACCGTGTCGGTCGGGCGAGGGGTTGGCGTGCGGGTGGGCGGCGTTACGCCGCAACCGAAGAGCGCGTCACTCACGCCGCGAATCAGCTCGTTGATCGCCACTTGGCCGTTTTCATTGGCGTCGAATTCGGGGCAGGTGGATAACGGCGCGAGCCCGAGCGCGATGTTCACGCCGCGAATCAGCTCGTTGATGCTGAGCTCGCCGTCTCCATTGCAGTCACCGG
>JANQHZ010000753.1 GCA_028282445.1 Candidatus Binatia bacterium
GCGCGTCGACTCCGAGAAATCGCTCGCGAAGACCGACAATAGGGCGTCCGGACTGCCGTTCGCCGCGACCTCGGGACCCACTCCAGCCCGATCGTGAAAATCCGCCAGGCGGCGCGCAATCGTCTCGATGTGCTCGCTTGTCGCCTCGCCGCGCACGATGATCTCGGAGAACATGCGCTCTTCCGGCAGACGCTTCATTCGGACCGCATACTCGACCGCGCCCGGATCGATACGATCGACCAAGACAAACGCGCCGTCGCGTTCGACGATCGACACAACTCCGAGATAGACCTTCGGCGCCAACCGGCGATTGAGTCGAACCTCTTCCCGGCAGTAGTGCAGTCGGCGCTCGAGCGTGGAGAAATCGAGGAAGGAGAACCTGACGGGCTTCTTTACCTTCAGAACCTCCTCGTCGGTGAGAAACACATAGGAGATGTGGGTCTGGACGAGCTCCACCTGGCCGGGCGGACCGGAGTAGAAAGAAGGCTCGAGCATCGCGCGCACGCAGGCCGGCAGCGCCTCCCGTGCGACGCGCTCACTCGAGCCCGGCATGGCACACGGTCACGTGGAGAAGGCGTCGGAAGAAGACGGGACCACCAGCACCGGCCCACCGCAATCTTCCAGGATCGCCTCCGCCGAGCTTCCCAACAACGCCTTCGTCAGCGCCGTCCTACCGTGCGTCCCGACCACCAGTAAGTCTGCCGAAGCCTCGTTCGCAGCCTCCACGATCGCCTCCACGGCCTCGCCCTTCACGACCTTGTGGATGTACCGGACTCCCTCCAGGTCGAAGCGCTCGGCCAGGGACTGCCACTCCGGCTCGAGATCGTCGGGCTCGACCGCGTATACATCCGTCTCGCCGGCAATCTTCGCGGTAAGCCCCTGCAAATGCAGAATCGGCTCGAGGACATGGAGGAGAAGGAGCTCCGCCTCCCACAACTTGGCGAGCGCGATCGCCTCCTCGACGGCCGCGTGCGACGCATCCGAAAAGTCCGTGGTCGCAACGATCCGCCCGGGCTTCTCGGCGAGCGTTCCCTTCGCCACCAATACCGGCAGGCGCGCATGCTGCACGATGCGACCCGCAGTCCGACCGACACCGAACCAACCTGGACGATGGCGGGTCGAGGGCCCGACCAACAACATGTCGTCCCCGATCTCCGCCGCCTGGGTCAGCATCTCGACCTCGGGTATTCCCGCCTGGGCGTGGACCGCAACTTCGAGTCCGCTCATCGTTGCCGCGAGCGACCGCAGGGCTTCACGCGCACGTCCGAGCGCCTGGTCGATATCCGGCATCTCACGCACCTGCACCAAGACCCGGTCGTAGATCGGCGGCGGCCGCAGGATGTGAATGAGATCGACCGCGGCACCGCTGCTACGCGCCAAGCGAGCTGCGCTCTCGATCACGTGGTCCGTCTTCTCGCGAAAATCGATGCCGACACCGATACGACTCAACTTGTGCATGAACCCTCCTTAGCTTCCCTCAGAGCAATCGCCCTGCCATGCCTCAACGCGGTCAATTTGCGCGCAACGCCCCGCGCTGATGGCGTCCCCCTTCTCAAAGCTGAGAACGAGTGCTTGCGCAACGCAAGCCGCGGCGCCGGTAAATCCCCGAGCGAGGTGAGGGCGCCGCCGCGGCCGCCGCGAGCGGAGCGGGTCATGTGCGGAGCGGGTCATGTTGTGTATGGGCTCGCGGGAGTGTTAGTGGCTGAGTCCCCGCGATGCTCCGGAAAGGTTCCCGACTAGGCAAGTACCAGATTCGTCGACGTCTCGCCGACGGCGGCTTCGCGGCGGTCTACCACGCGCTCGATACGGTCGAGGGAATTGCGGTCGCGCTCAAAGTTCCTCATCCGGAAATGGTGACGCCGGCGATGCTGGCGGACTTCCAACGCGAGGTGCGGATCGCGAGCGGGCTCGACCACCCCAACATACTTCCGATCCGAAACGCGCAGTTCGTCGGCGACAATCTGATCGTCGCCTCTCCGCTCGGCTCGGGCACACTCGCCGACGAGATGAAGCGTCGACTCACGATGGCAACCAGGCTCGAGTACAGCCGTCAGATGATCGAGGCGGTGGCGCACGCACACGAGCGCAAGATCGTTCATTGCGACATCAAGCCGGAGAACTTCATCCTCTTCGCGGGGCCGCGCCTGCGACTCGCCGACTTCGGCATTGCCAGACTGGCGCGGACCACCGTCGCAATGTCGGGGGCGGGGACGGTTGGCTACATCGCACCGGAACAAGCGGTGGGCCGGGCGTCGCTGCGCTCGGACGTCTTCTCGCTGGGGGTGATTCTCTGCGAATTGTTCGGCGGCGGCATCCCCGAGTGGCCCTATCAGTGGCCACCACCCGGCATCGAGCGACTGCGAACCTCTCTGCAGCGGGACTTCCAACGGCAGATCCGACGCTGCCTCGAGCTCGACCCCAGAAAGCGCTACGCCGACGCCGGCGCCCTACTGCGGGCGTTCAACCTGCTCAAGTCCAAGGGCAAGCTGCTCGCCGGCACCAAGCGGCCGCGCAAGCGTTCCTCCGCAAGCAGCGGAGCGAGCGATTGGCGGGCGCTGCGGCAGCGACAGTTCAAACGGCGGTACGGACGGATCCTCGATCTCACCGACGACTGCGGACGGTGTAAGGGGCCAATCTCCGAGAGCATGCTCTTCTGTCCGTGGTGTGGCACCCAGCGCAAGCGGCACACCGGCGCGACCAGACGACGCCTGCGTTGCCCGCGTTGCAAACGCGGGCGCAACCCCGATTGGCGCTTCTGTCCGTGGTGTTGGGGACCGGGCTTCGCCGACGTATCCGACCGTCGATACAAAGACGCCGGCTACACCGCACGATGCCCCAACCGGGACTGCTCCCGCCGCACGATCAGCCCGTTGATGCGCTACTGCCCCTGGTGCCATGCCAAGGTGCAGAAACCTTGGAAGCTCGACGGCGAACGCGAACGCTGCAAGCGCTGCGAATGGGGCGTCTTGGGCGAGTACTGGACGACCTGTCCATGGTGCGGCGCCGACTTGACGAGGAGCACCGTCACCCGCCGAGGTCGCGGTGGCAAAACCCGCGGCGGTTGAGGGGACTGACCGGCCGCGACGCCGGCGCCCACACTCCACGATTGCCCGCACTGCGAACGATTGTTACTAGCAGCGGGCGGGGCGAAGATCGGTTCTCCCGCCGATGGTAAGAGGAAACCACTCCAACCGCCCTGCGGCCGCAATGAGCACCACGCCAACAACGACGCCCAAAGACGCCCCGTGGTGGCAGAGCGCGGTGTTCTACCAGATCTACCCACGATCGTTCGCCGACACCTCCGGAAACGGCGTCGGCGACCTGCCGGGGATCACACGACATCTCGACGACCTGGTCTGGCTAGGCGTCGATGCTCTGTGGATCTCGCCCTTCTTCCGATCGCCGATGCACGACTTCGGATACGACGTCTCGGACTACTGCGATGTCGATCCGCTGTTCGGTAGCCTGGCCGATTTCGATC
>JANQHZ010000760.1 GCA_028282445.1 Candidatus Binatia bacterium
CCGCCCTGAGCCGAAAGCGAGCGTTTCCGTGCCTTGTCGCTCCGCGACGTCACAGAGTGTGGCTCCTTTCGAGAAAGCTCGGGCAGCGAATCATAACTCGGTGACCGTCGCTCTGACGACGCGCACGAACAGGAGGCGAGCCCTGCTCCAACCCGACTGCCGCTTCGTATACCTGGCTCAACGAAACCTTTGGATTCCAAAATTGATCTCCTGCCTTGAACGAGGGCGTCACAGGAGGCACGGAGACACAGAGATCTCGGGGCCCACTCAATCTTCAGAGTCGCTCGCGAATGCCTAGGGATCGCTACCCGAGTGTTTTCGAGAAACTACGCGAGTAAGTCCGCGTTTCTTCCCCATACGAATCTCTCTGTGACTCTGTGCCTCTGTGGTGAAATCACCCTCGCAGGAAGCGACGGACGTGGCCGAGAAAAACCTCGAGGCGGTCGTGGTGCACCCAATGCCCGGCGCCGTCGATGTTGTGAAACTCGTACTGCTGAAAGGCGTCGGCGCGGCCGTCCTCGACCGGGTCCGAGGCCCAGGAATCGGTCCCGCGCAGCAGCAGCACCGGACGGTCGATTCCTCCCCATAGCTCGCGCGCGTCGTTCTTGTTGAACAGGTACGGCGTCGTCGTCCGGGTGTAGTTGTCGAACTTCCAAAGATAAGTCCCGTCCTCGTCGCGATAGGAGCCATGCACGGTCAGATGACGCGCCTGCTCCTCGCTGAGATGCGGATTGGCCTCGCGCATGCGATCGACCGCCTCCTCGAGACTGGCGTAGCGTTTGACCTTGCGCTGCGCCAAGCTCTTCATCTCTTCCACCCAATACTGCATGCGCTCCTGCGCGGGCCTCTCCTTGATCATCCCAGGCGGCGGCCCGAGCCCTTCGATCGCGACGACCTTGGATACCCGCTCAGGGAAGGTGCCGGTGTACTGCAGCGCGATCGCCCCGCCGAGCGAATGACCGATGATAGTAACCGGATCGTCGGCCAACGCATCCAGCAGCTGGGCGATGTCGAGGGTAAAGTCGATCAGCGCGTACGAGCCGCCGATCGCCCATTGCGAATCGCCGTGCCCACGCAGATCGGGCGCGACGATGTGGTAGTCGTCGCGCAACGCGGTCGCGACCCAATCCCAGTTGCGGGCGTGATCGCGGCCGCCGTGGATCAACAGGAGAAGCGGCTTATCGGCATTACCCCAGTCGACATAGTGAAGCTTCAGTCGCTGCGAGTAGTAGTAGTGCGACGTCGGCCCGATCAGCGATGCGCTCATACTCGGCATTCATAGCGTGCGCGGAGAGCGCGCGCCACGCCGGCCGCGCTACGAAAAGCTGCGGGTCAGGAACCAGAACAACCCGAGCCCGGTAACCGCTGCCGAGCCGAGGTCGTCGACCCAACTCGAAACGGAAGGCGCCCGCCGCAATGCGAGCAACAACGGCCACACGAGTGCTACCACGGCCAATTGACCGAGCTCGACGCCCACATTGAAGCCGAACAACGCCGGCGCGAGACGCACGCTCTCGAGGTCGAGCTCCATCATGATTCCGGCGAAGCCGAAGCCGTGGATCAATCCGAACGAGAAGGCGACCGCCGCGCGTAGGCGTTCCGGTCGAGACGAACGTCGCAACAACCCGAAGTGGCAGGCCGAGAACAGCGCCAGCCCGGCGACCGCCAGGAGCGGAAGACTCGAGCCGACCGCCGCCACGGCAACGACCCCGGTGACCACCAAAGCGGGCAACACCCGCCCCTTACCGGACAGAAGCCAGGCATTCTCCACGCCGACCAAGGCGATCGAGTACCCGATCAACGCCTCGACCACGTGACCGGTGGGCTCGACGAAGCCGAGCACGGCGAGCGCCAGGGTGATGCTGTGCGCGATCGTAAACGAGGTCACCAGCATGGCGATGTCGCGCAAGCCGCCGGCAAGCAACAGCAATGCGAAGACGAATGCGAGGTGATCCCAGCCGGTGAGAATGTGCTCGACACCGAGGGCCAGATAACCGACGAGCGAAGTTCCGCCCGTCGAGTCCGGACCGGCGGCCGCCCTGCGATCGATCCGCCAAACCGGCGCCGCCTCGGTCAGCACCCGCTCCACAGTGGGCTCGCCGGCGCGCCGCAAGCGGGCGAAGTGCATGTGCGAGGGGGCGACGTCGAGCAGCAAACGGCTCTCGATCGCGCGATCCTCCGTGCTTCCGCACTCGAGCCGCCACGCATAGGCGAGGTTGCCTTCCGAAGCCGCCGTGCGGCGCGGCGGATCCGCCACCGTACACCACTCGCCGGCCGCGGACATGCGAACCACCTCCGGAAGCATCGACAGCACGACTCGCTCGTCGGCGGGAGAGCGAACCGGGTCGAGCGCCAATCGAGTCAGCTCGAGGCGTGAAATACGCACCCGAACCATCGCCCCCGCGTCGGTAACGTCCCACAACGAATAGGACAGGCTCCGGGTATGGGCCGATGCCGTCGCCGCCAGCAGCACGAAGACGGCAACGCAGAAAGCGCGCCCCCGCGCATCCCGCCGAGCAAACAAGTGAGAAGAGATGAAAACGGAGCGCTTTAGCGCGCACGGGGGCAGTTCTCCAAAGGAACTACTCACGGAAGTTGCTCGACCGTCACCACGGCGCCTTCGCCGCGCAGACGTTGCAGGGTAGCGCGCACCGCGTCGTCACCGGCGCGTCGCTTCATCTCGGCGCGCACCTGCTCCTCGACGTCGCCGAGCGGAGGCGCGCCCCGCCGCTCTCGGTCCAACACGCGTACGATATAGAAGCCGCTGCCGGCGCGGATCGGTTTCGAGGTCACGCCCGGCTCGAGGTCCATCACCGCCTTGGTCACCGTCGGGCCGATGTACTCACGCACCTTCGCAGGCGGCAGGTAGGCGTCCGGCAGCGGTGCGATCGGCACGTCGCCGAGGCGACGTGCAACCTCATCGAAGTCTTCGCCCTCGCTCAACGCCGCCGCGGCCTGCTCGACCCGCGCCATCGCTTGCTCGGCGGATCGCTTGGGCTCGCCGCGCACCCACAGGACCGCCAGCCGCAGGCGGCCCGGCGTCGCGAAAAAGTCGGAGTGTCGATCGTA
>JANQHZ010000762.1 GCA_028282445.1 Candidatus Binatia bacterium
CCTGCGCAACACTTCCAATCCGTTCATACCCGGCAACATGATGTCGAGCACCACCAAGTCCGGCTGTCTTTCGCAAGCCAAACGGAATCCAGTCTCCCCGTCACCGGCCGACATCACCGCATAGCCCTCGAGCGACAGGTTGAGCTCCAGACCCGAGACGATCGCATCGTCGTCTTCGATCAACAGTACCGTCTCGGATGCCATTTGTTGGGACGAAATCGGATCGACAGGGCTCAGACGCAAGCCGGTAAAAGGATCGAGAACTCCGATCCGCCGCCGTCACGATCGCGTACGGTCACTCGCCCGCCATGAGCTTGGGCGACGTGACGGACGATCGCCAATCCCAGGCCGCTACCCTCTTGCCGCCGGCTGAGCCGGTCGTCGATGCGGTAGAACCTCTCGAAGATCCAACGTCGCTCGCGACGCGGGATGCCGGGGCCGGTGTCCGAAACGGAGAGCCGGACGCGACCATTCTTCGCGCTGCAATCGAGGCGAACCCGCCGATCGGCGCCGCCGTACTTGGCGGCGTTCTGCAACAGATTGAGCACCGCCTGCGACAGCATCGTGCGATCGGCCAGGACCTTCGGAAGATCGGCCGGAATCGAAGTCTCGAGATCCACCTCGTCGCGCACACGTATGGGCTCGAACGCCTGCAACGCCGAGCGCACGACGGATTCGACCGGTTCCGGCTGACGGTCGTAGGTCATCCGGCCGGCTTCCATGCGACCGAACTCGAGCAGCCGACCGATCATGGTGTCGAGTCGGTCCGTCTCTTTCTGCAGCATCTGCAGACAGTGCAGCCGCTGATCTTCGGTCAGCGGGCGCTCGCCGGACAGCGTCTCGGCGAAAATACGTATGCTGGTCAGCGGCGTCTTGAACTCGTGCGAAACCTTGGAGAGAAAGTCGAGCTGTAGCTGCGACAAGTCGGAGGCGCGCTTGAGCCAGCGCAACATCGTGAACGCTCCTCCGAAGAGCGCGACGCAGAAGGACAGGATGAGGATCCCCAGAGTGGTGTCGACCGTTTCGCGCCGAAACGCGAGCACCAGTATGCCAAGGACCACCAGAGCAACGACAGGCGCGATCGTAAAGATCGACGCGATGAACCAGTTCCGACCGAGGCGCATCGAAACCGAATCGTGTCCCCCGCCCGACCGCGCGTCAAGCGGGTTCGATCTCAGGGAAAGAGCCGGTTAGTGCCCCCCCTGCCTCCCCCCTTGCGGGAGGGCGCCCATCCGAGGGCTCGCGAAACCGCGCCCTCGAGCGAGTTGGCTCAGCGCGGGCGCTTGGGCTTGACCGTTGCGGAATCATCCGCGTTGCGGCGGCCGGCGGCCGTGTCACGCCCGGGCCGACGAATGGCGACCACGGTCGACCAGCGCTTCTGTTCTTTGTTCCACCTGCCGGTTGCGAATAGCTTCATTGGGGTCTCCCTCCCGTTGAGTTTCGCCAGGGAAGAAGCGCAACCGACGTGCCAAGGCGGAAAAGTCCTTACAAAAAGTGCAACTTTTCCATTCCGCACGGATTCGTCCGGCGGCCCGGTTCGAGACTGTACGAGCCTCGCCGCGTTATATAACGACGTTATACCCGTGATCGGTACCGAGTCATCTCCCACGAGCTCACCGCCGCGCCGTAGCGGGCTTGCTCCCAACGGGCGCAGTGGGCGAGGTACTCCACGTAGTGCTCGCCGAGAACCTGGCGAACGAACGAGGATCTCGAAGCCAGATCCGCGGCCTCGACGAGCTCCTGCGGAACCTTTGGCAGTGCGCGAATCGCGCTCGCCTCACGCCCCGCTTCGGCCGGCAATTCCGAGCGACTGGACATCCCCTCCAAGCCGGCCGCGAGAAGCAAAGCTCCCACCAGATACGGGTTCGCATCGGAGCCTGGGATCGAGCAAACCACTCGCCGTCGCTCCCCCTCGCCTTCGACCCGAAATCCGACGCTGCGCCGATCGCGCGCCCAACCGATCGCCGATCCGCGCCCGAGGTCGACGTGAAAGCGCTTGTACGAGTTGATCGTCGGCGCGAGTAGGAGCGTCGATTCGCGTACGCTGCGAAGCAATCCGCCAAGCCACCAGCGACACGCCACCGGCAGCTCGCCAGCTCGGTCGTCGTGATCCCTTCCGCCGCCGAACAGGGCTGATTCTCGGTCCGCCGACCACAGGCTCACGCCGAGCTCCGTCGAGCTCGGCGGCAGAGTCGCGCACGGCCGCGCCATGAAGGTCGCGGACCGTGCACGCTGCGCGGCAACTTCCTTGACCAGCCACTTCAGGATCATCACCCGGTCCGCTGCTTCGAGCAGACCAGAGCTGCAGCAAGCCAGCGAGTACTGGCTAGGGCCGGCCGCGGTCGCGGCGAATTCGACAGGAACACCCGACTTTCGCAGATGTTGTTGGATCTCCCACATCGCATCCGTATCGTCGTCCAGGCCGAGAGCATGATGCTCCGACGATATCCGACTGGAACCCACCTCGGCCGGATGCTCGGCTGGGAGAGCGCCTTCGAGATCCAGATAGAAGCCCAGCTCGAACCCGGCGCGCGGTCTCACCGAGGCCGAGCGCGATCGAGCGAGCTGGCGCTGTAGAACCGCCCTCGGCGAGAAAGGATGCAGCTCACCGCTTCGCGGATCGACGACGTCGCACACCGAGATCGCCGTTCGCTCGAGCCATGAGGCACGTCGAAAGGTAGTCGGATCCGGCCGACAAGCCACGGTCGCACCGGGGTCGGCACGCACGGTCGCCGGCGGCGCTACGGGATGACCTTGGATGTCGTTGAATAGAAGCTGGGCGGGCAGGTCGGCTTGTCGCTCGAGCACCTCATCGACGAAGAACCGAGCACCGAAGCGCTTTCCCACCGGTCGCCCGTACTGATCGGGCGTAACCGACCAAACCGTGTCGATCTCGCTGCGTCCTACCAAGTCGCGCAACTCGGCCGCGCTCAAGACTCCGAGAATCTGCTTTTCCTCCATGCGCAGCGTTCTAGCACGGGATTGGGAGCCGATCATCGCACAATCTCACCAAGTCGACATGGCATTCGCGTCGATCGTCGATAGAATGGACAGTTCTTCCAAGCTAAACTCGAAGATCCGCGATCGGTCGAAAACCACGCCGTCGCTTTGCCTACAGAACGGGGATTCCTCATGGCAGACCAAGAGAAAAAGCCCACGAAAGAACAGCAGATTGCAGTCCAGATCGATCCGCAAAAGGGGGACGGCGTCTACTCCAACCTGATGATGATCAGCCACCGCAAGGAGGAGTTCATTCTGGACTTCATGTTCCTCCAACCACAGCGAGCTACCGAGGGGAGGGCGGTTGCGACCCTGAGGTCCCGCGTCATCACCGCGCCCGAGCACGCGAAAAGGATCCTCCGCGCCCTGCAGGAAAACGTAGCGCGCTACGAATCGATGTACGGCGTCATCCAGGAAGCCACCGATATCCCCAAGGTGATGCACTGAGGGAAGAGCCGCGGCTGGACACGTGACCGAGCTGCAACCTACATTCGAGCTAATCCTGCTGGGCTACCGCAACGATCTGGCGCGTGAGCGTACGATCGCCTACCTGCGCCGACTGCCCACCGAGCTCACGCGCGGGCTCAACATTCATCGCGATACACCGCTGCCGTGTACCCTCCTCGACGGAGTCGATCACGACATCGGACTCGAGCTGGTCGCGAAGCTGCGCGAGCGCGGCGCCCAGGTACGGCTGGTCGCGAATGAAAACGAGCCGACGCTCGAGCCGCTCATCCGGGAGGCGCCCGCACGGGACGGCGCGGCAAGGACCTCTTCGAATCTTGCTTTGGGGCTGGTCGTGCTGGCGGCGCTGGCCGTGCTGCATTACAGTCAGGCCCGAGGTCCCGCCCTGCCACCGCAGAGCTCTCCAATCGATGTGAGTCAGCTCGCCCTACCGCCGATTCCAGGGCAAGGGCAACAACTCAACGACGAGGCGATCGCCCTCAACGCCGCCGGCGATTTCGAAGAAGCCGCCCGGCGTTTGCGCGCAGCCATCGAGCAGAACCCCGATCAGGATGTGCTCTACACAAACCTGGTCACGGTACTGCGCAATTGGGCGATCGCCGAAATCAACCTCGGGCGCTCCGCAGCTGCCGTCGCTCTCCTCGACGAGGCGCTCGCCTACCGACCCGATGATGCCGGCTTGCTCGCTCTCACCGGCGTCGCACAGGAGCGCGCTGGAGATTGGCGCGAGGCCGAAGCAAGCTTGCGACGCGCGATCGAGCGGGGAGCGCAGAACCCGATGGCCTTCGTCGCGCTGGGACGAGTCTATCGACAACAGGGCGACCGCCAGGGCGCCGTCGAGATGTTCCAACGTGCCAGGGAGATCGGCGCAACCGGACCGGATTTCGACGCCATGCTCGGCCGATTGGAACGCGAGCTCGACGCAGAATGGGACTTCGCAGAGTTCAGCACACCCCATTTTCGCCTATCGTTCGAGCAAGGCGAGAACCGCCATGCCGCCCACCTCGTCTCCGAGGTGCTCGAGGACGCGTACTTCGCGGTCGGCAGAAAGCTCGACCTATATCCTGAAACGCCGACCAACGTCGTGCTCTACGCCAGCGAGGACTTCCACTCCGTAACCCAAACACCGGATTGGACCGGAGGAGTTTACGACGGTCGAATCAAGCTTCCGGTGCGCGGCATCGAGAGCGGCAGTAAGCTGCTCGAGCGAACCCTGCGCCACGAGTACGGCCACGTCCTCGTCACCAAGCTGTCGAACGGCAAGGTACCGGTGTGGCTCAACGAGGGCCTCGCCATCTGGGCGGAAGAGGAAGAGGATGGCGACCGCGAGGATTGGGCCTACGACATCATTTCGGGACAGCCGCTCTTCACCCTCGCCGAGTTGGAGCCACCATTCACCAGGCTGCCGGCGGATCGGGTTCGCGTCGCGTACGCGCAGAGCTACCTCGCCATCAGACTCCTTCTCGAGGAGTACGGCGAGCGCCGGCTGGTCCAACTGCTGCGCACCACTGGCTCGGGCGATCCTCTGCCCGCCGCCTTCGAGCAGCTCTTCGGCGTTAGCCTCGCCGACTTCGAATCGACACTCATCCACGATCTCACCAGCTGAGCCAACCGCGGCCGTCCCCCCGGCGAGCACGCCGGCGATCAAGGCGGCGTCACGAAACGCTGTGACCGCACCGCGGCAGATCACTTCTGACGTGCCAGTTGCCGACTGGTTGCCGGCACTACGAGATCTTCGCCCGCCCGCGCGCGGTCCAAGTTGGCCAGCGCCGAAGCATCGGCCAAACCTCGACGTTCCAGATCCGACAACAGGTGGATGGCCTCCGCACGATTGCCGAGGCTTGCGTGGGTGAAGGCCAGATAATGCGTCGCCAGCGGTACCGTCTTGGCATCGCCCATGGCGATCCCGAGCATATGCAGAGTAAAGTCGGGCTCACCCTCCTCGAACGAATGAACCCCGCCGAGCAGATTGATTTGTGCGACCTCGACGCGATAACGCTCGCCGTAGCTCGGCACCTCCCTCACCAGGCGATTCATTCGCACAGCTGCGTCGTGGTAGCGCCCGTCGTGGCGCAAGAGGCGTGCGATCTGCAGATCGAGTGAGCGCCACTTGCGTTGTCGCACCAACGCCTCCTCGAACATCGTGATCGCAGCCTCGGGATACCCCTGCCCCTTGTAGATGTAACCCAGCTGTCGGTAAGCAGCCGCCGCGACGCTCTCCTCGCGAGCGTCGGTAGCCGGCAAGAGAATCTCCTCGGCCTCCTCGAGTCGGCCTTCTCGCGAATAGAGGTCCGCCAGCATGATCCGAGCCGTCGACTGCTCCGGATTCAGGGCGATCGCTCGCTCGAAGGGGGCGACCGCTTCAGCCTTGTTTCCGGCTTCGAGCAGGGCCGCGCCGAGACCGAACTGGTTTCGCCAATGATCGGGTGCCTTCTGCACCGAATCGACGGCGAGCGCCATTGGGTCCTGTAAGGTCTGGTTCCTTGCAATCGTGGCCGCGACCAACCCAGAGACCCACAGCAAGCCGACGCCGAGTGCGAGCCGCTGGGCACTGCGTCCCGCGGCGCTCCCCGTCGACAGTCGTTGAGCGAGATCGGAAACGCCGACGACGGCGAGCGTGACGAAACCCAGCATCGGCAGATACATGCGGTATTCGAAGGCGGCGTCCTTGATCGGGATGATACTGGAGGAGGGCGCCAGGGTGATGAACAACCAACCTACCGCGAAGGCGACCCAGCGATAGCTCGAATAGGTCGCCACCGCGACCGCGATCATCGCGAGCAAAACCGCCAGCGGTGCCAACACTTCAAACGACCACAGCGAGTCGGCGAAAGGCCAGCCATAATCGAAGGTCAGCCCGATCGGCAGGACAAGAAGTCTCAGGTACCAGAGAATCACCCCGAACTGGGTGATCAGATAACGCCCCGGCGTGACGCCCTCGATCCCCAAGCCCGCGCTCGGGATGTACATCCAGGAGCTTTGGCCGTCCTCGTCCCCGAAACCCGGCAACAGGAAGTGTCGAGCCAGATAGACTCCGTAGAGCAAAGGCACCACCAGCAGCAGCGCCAGTCGCCAATCAACTCCGGAACGCTCCTGGCCGTCGCGCAAGAAGCAAACGTAGTAGAGAAGAAGTGCAGCCGGCAGGGATGCCACCGTTTCTTTCGAGAGGATCCCGAGGAAACCGAGGACCAGCAAGCCTGCACCGAGCGCCGCCCCCCGCAAGGCAATGCGACCCGACTGACCGGCGGCGAACAAGAGCACCGCGAGCAGGTAGAACATCGCCGACACGCTTTCGGCGCGTTGGACGATGTAGCTCACCGCCATCGTCTGGAGCGGATGGGCGACGAAGACCATTGCAACGACCGCCGCCAACACGGGCGCCCGCGAGTCGTATCGTCCTCCATGTACGGGAAGGCGCAGGGTCAACAGCGTCAGCGCGAACACCAACATCGCGTTGACCAGGTGCACAGCCACGTTGACCAGGTGGTATCCCCACACTTGCTCACCACCCCAGCGATAGTTGAGGACATCCAGAAGGTGGGGCAAGCCGCGTGACTGGGTGAAGAAGCGCCCGACCGGCTCGATCGATCGAATTTCCGGGTTTCCGACGATCGCGAAGTGGTCGTCGAAGAGAAAGGGGACCGAGAAGCTGTTGGCATATGCGACAGCCCCTACCGCAAGTACCGCGAGCAACCCCAACGGTACGGCCGGGGAGCTCGGCCGCGGTCGCCACTGCGCGCGCTGATGGGCACCTTTTGCCGGCTTCTCGGAAGCCTCGGGGGACGCGTCGCCGCGATCCTGCTTTCGTTTTCTCGCGCGTCCCATCCGGCCCAGGACTTACTCACAATTCTCGGAAATATCCATGTGCCCAGCACCATGAGAAAGGGCCCGCTTGCGACTTGGCAAGCGGACCCTTGTCCGGGAATCCAAGCTCACAGCGGCTGAGCCGCTCGCATTCTGCGGTAGGATCAATCGAAAGGAACCGAAGCGAGTGTCGCGCCGCGGCAGTCGCTTCGGGGAGCCCTCATGGCATGACCGTCTTGGAGGAGGGCATGCAGAAGAACTTCGCCTGCTTGGCCTCGACCTGGATGGTTCCAAACTGATCGGTGAGCTCGAGCTGCGGCCGCGGCAACAGGCGCTCGCGCTTGATCGTGTAGCAGACCAGATGGTCGTCCGGATTGTTGAGCGGCGCCATACCGATCGATGCGGGATTGCAGTGCAGCGACGGCTTGCGCAGATCCGTATTGACCGCAGTCAGGAACTCGTCGGTCACGTTGGTAAATACGGTCTTCTGGAACTTCGGATTGCGAAGGTCCTTGGCTCGATAGCAGTT
Source organism: Candidatus Binatia bacterium (assembly GCA_028282445.1). Lineage (GTDB taxonomy): Bacteria > Desulfobacterota > Binatia > HRBIN30 > CADEER01 > CADEER01. Next base: position 7,799 of record JANQHZ010000762.1, read on the forward strand.
GAACGGATCGAGCGGATAGTGACCCACGCAGGCCCCGAGGCGGCACTGGTCGTTGCTGGTCATGCCGTTGAAGTCGTTACACGCCGTCCCGTTGGGTTGGTCGTCATCCTCCGGACAGCTCTTGGTGGCGCCATCGCAGGTTTCCTCGGCGTCGCATTGACTCCCCTGTGCGCGGCAGACGACGCCGGCCGCTTCGACCCCGTCGACCGGACAATCCGCCATCGTCCCGGTACAGGCCTCCTCGGCGTCGCAGGAATCGGTCGACGCACGACAAACCGTGCCGGACGACACGAAGCCGTCGACCGGACACGCCGTCGTCAAACCGTCGCAAGCTTCGGCGACGTCGCACACACCAGCAACCGCGCGACACTCGACCCCGGACGCCTCGACCGAGTCGCTCGGACAGGCGCCAGACACGCCATCGCAAACTTCGTCGACGTCACAGACATCGACGGCCGCACGACAAACCGTGCCCGACGCAGACACCGTGTCGGCCGGACAAGCCTCGCCGGTTCCAGTACAGAATTCCTCGGCGTCACAATCACCGACCGAAGGCCGGCACAGAGTCGTTACAGGCTCGAAACCGTCGGACGGGCAAGCTTCGTCCGCCACTCCGGAGCAAGTCTCCGCGGTATCGCAAACGTCCGCAGTCGGCCTGCAAACCGTCCCGGAGGCGGTGACGGTATCGGTCGGGCAGGTGGCGCCCGGAGCTCCGCTGCAGACCTCGTCCGGGTCGCACGCGTCGCCCGAACCAGGGTTGCACACAACCCCGGAATTGCCCGGGGCGTCATCGCTCGGACACGCCGCTCCCGCGACTCCACTACATGTCTCATCGACGTCGCATGAGTCACCGGACCCGGTGCGGCACACCGTACCCGAGGAAGCAACCGTATCGGTCGGGCAAGCCGCTCCCGGCGTCCCGCTGCAAACTTCGTCCGGGTCGCACGAATCGCCCGAGCCGGTGCGACATACCGAACCCGAGTTGCCTGGCGCATCATCGCTCGGGCAAGCCGCGCCAGCGACGCCGCTGCAGGTTTCGTCGGCATCGCAGGAATCGCCCGAACCGGTGCGGCACACCGTACCCGAGGACGTGACCGTATCGGTCGGACAGGCAGCGCCCGCGACTCCCGAGCACACCTCGTCCGGATCGCAGGAATCGCCCGAACCGCCACGACACACCGTTCCCGAAGAGGTCACGGTGTCGGTCGGACAGGCCGCTCCCGCGACACCCGAACACACTTCGTCGGGATCACAGGAATCGCCCGAACCGCTGCGACACACCGTTCCCGAAGAGGTCACGGTGTCGGTCGGACACGCCACGCCTGGAGTTCCGCTGCAAACCTCGTCCGGGTCACACGAGTCGCCCGAACCGCTACGACACACCGTTCCCGAAGAGGTCACGGTGTCGGTCGGACAGGCCGCGCCCGCTACGCCCGAACACACCTCGTCCGGATCGCACGAATCGCCCGAACCAGCGCGGCAAACCGTTCCCGAAGAGGTCACGGTGTCGGTCGGACAGGCTGAGCCCGCTACGCCCGAACACACCTCGTCCGGATCGCACGAATCGCCCGAGCCGCTGCGACACACCGTACCCGAGGACGTAACCGTGTCGGTCGGACAGGCCGCGCCCGCCACGCCCGAGCACACCTCATCCGGATCGCAAGAGTCTCCCGAGCCGGCGCGACACACCGTTCCCGAGGACGTAATCGTATCGGTCGGACAGGCCGCTCCCGCGACACCCGAACATACTTCGTCCGGATCGCACGAGTCGCCTGAACCGGCGCGACACACGGTACCCGAAGACGTGACCGTATCGCTCGGACAAGCGGCACCCGCCACTCCCGAGCACACTTCATCCGGGTCGCACGAATCGCCCGAACCGGTGCGGCATACAGTACCCGAGGAGGTCACTGTGTCGGTCGGACACGCCGCCCCTGGGGTTCCGCTGCAAACCTCGTCCGGGTCACAAGAGTCGCCCGAACCGGCGCGGCAAACCGTACCCGAGGACGTAACCGTGTCGGTGGGACACGCCGCCCCTGGAGTTCCGCTGCAAACCTCGTCCGGATCGCACGAGTCGCCCGAACCGGCGCGGCAAACCGTGCCGGAGCTGGAGACCGTATCGGTCGGGCAGGCTGCACCCGGGGTTCCGGTGCAAACTTCATCCGGATCGCAAGAATCGCCCGAACCGGTGCGGCATACAGTACCGGAAGAGGTCACCGTGTCGGTCGGGCAGGCCGCGCCCGCCACTCCCGTACACACCTCGTCCGGATCGCACGA
>JANQHZ010000084.1 GCA_028282445.1 Candidatus Binatia bacterium
CGCAAAAGAAGCGTGGTACACGATCGCTTCGGCGCGGCAATTGTCGAGTAGATAGCGCAACTCGTCGGCGACATACCGATAGTTGACGTTGACCGGAACCGCACGCGCCGCGAAAGCCGCCGACATCGATTCGAGGTACTCCGGCCCGTTGTACATATAGAGTGCCAGGTGAGGCTGGTTTGACTCCCAGGGCCGACGACCGTCGCTCGCTCCGGCATCCGACAGACCGCGATCGATCAGGGCGTTGGCAATCCGCCGTGTCCGCTGGTTGAGCTCCGCGTAGCTGAGTCGCACGTCGCGCCAGACGATCGCAGGCTGCTGCGGAACCGCCGCGGCAATCGCTTCCGCAACCTCCGATAGATTGAACTCCATCCGCACGATCTAGCCCACCTGGTGGCCACTGATCCAGGGGCCCGGGTTGGTTGCATCAGCCCTAAATGCGAAGATCCACGTCCCACCTCTCCATCCCCTCTCGGCCGTTGGCCGCACGACAGCTAGGAGCGCCATGAAATTCGGTATCAGCATCTTTCCGACCGCAGACGCAATCCTTCCAGCCGAGCTGGCGCAAGCCGCGGAGCAACGCGGTTTCGATTCTTTCTGGGTCCCCGAGCATTCTCACATCCCGGTGTCGGATGTGACTCCTGGTCCCGACCAGCCCGGCCTGCCGGCGATGTACTACCAGACACTCGATTGCTTCGTGACCCTGGCAACCGTCGCGCAAGCGACCGAAAAGATTCTGATCGGCACCAGCATCTGCCTGGTCGTCCAGCGCGACCCGATTCAGCTCGCCAAGGAAGTCGCCAGCATCGACGTTCTTTCCGGCGGGCGTTTCCAGTTCGGCATCGGCGCCGGATGGAACGCACCGGAGATCGAGAACCACGGCACGCCATTCAACCGCAGGCTCGGGATCATGCGTGAGCGGGTCGAGGCAATGAAGCGGATCTGGACCGAGGAGAAAGCCGAATACCACGGCAAGCACGTCGATTTCGGACCGATGTACGCATGGCCCAAGCCGCTGCAGAAACCGCACCCGCCGATCCACGTCGCCGCCAACCTTCCGAAGGGAATGAAACGCGTCGTGGCCTACGGCGACGGCTGGATGCCGATGCCGGGCGCGGGGGATACCGAACCGACGCAACACATTACCGCGGTCCGCGAGAAGGTCGCCGAGAGTGGTCGCGACCCCGCCGCCTTTGAGATCTCGATGTACTACTGTCCGCCCGATGATGCCGTCATCGAACAGATGGCGAAGGCGGGCGTCGATCGCGCGATCTTCGTGCTCGACCCCAATCCGCGCGAAGCAGCATTGTCCCAACTCGACGAGCTGACCGCCACCATGGAAAGGCACCGCTGATTTCATGGATTCGCTACGAGATAAGGTCGCTGTCGTCACCGGCGCCGCCAGTGGGATCGGGGAGGCAATTGCCATCCGCTTCGCACGTGAGGGCGCGAAGGTCGTTCTCGCCGACGTCGAGCGCGAAGCTCTCGACAGAGTCTCCGACGCGCTTTCGGCACAGGGCGCCGACAACCTGGCCCTCGTCACCGACGTCGGCAAAGAGGAAGAGGTTCGGGCCTTGGCCGAGCAAACCGTCGATCAGTTCGGAGCGGTGGACATCTTGTGCAACAACGCCGGCGTCTTCACCGGAGGCCTCGCCTGGCAGTCGCCTCATCAGGACTACGAGTGGCTGATCGACGTCAACATCTGGGGCGTCGTTCACGGCATCCGGGTCTTCGTGCCAATCATGCTGGGCCAGGACTCCGACGCACATATCGTCAACACCGCATCGATGGCCGGGCTGACCAACGGCCCCTTCACGTCCATCTACTACATGACCAAGCATGCCGTCGTCGGTTACTCCGAAGCGATCTACCACGATCTGACATCGATCGGGTCGAAGATCGGCATCTCGGTCCTGTGTCCGGAGCTCATCAACACCAGGATCGGCGATGCCCGCCGCAACCGCCCGCGCGATCTACCCGGCTTCGACTTCAAATCGCCCGAACGCGATGCAGCCGAGGACAGCTTGCGACAGCTGGCGGCCGACAAGGGAATCGATCCTTCGGCGATGGCGGAGCGTGTCGTGATGGGAATTCGGGAGAACCGATTCTACCTTCTCGCCGAGGACGGGTGGCGACAGTCTTGCGAGACCAGACTGGAAGACATCCGCTTGGCGCGGAACCCGAGCTTGAGCATCCCGGCCGAGATGACCGGCGAAGACGGCTGAGGGATCACCGACGCGACGAGAGTCAAGAGTGAAAGGTGAGGACGACGATGAGCGACAAGACGCCGAAGCCCTTTACCGCAACCGAAGAGAAGTACGCTTCGGTCGTGATCCAGTGGATGTCGAAGGCCAATACCTGGCTGTACCGGGCGACAGGCGGGCGGCTTGGGGCTAAGTTCACTCACGGCGCACCCGTCTTCTTGTTGATCACCAAAGGCCGCAAGAGCGGCGAAACGCGCACCGCGCCACTCATCTACATCGAGGACGGCGACGACTACCTGCTGGTCGCGTCGAAAGGGGGCATGTCGCACCACCCCGCCTGGTACCTGAACCTCGAAGCCACCCCCGAATGCGAAATCGAGATCGGGCGGGAGCGCCGGCCGATGACTGCGACGCGG
>JANQHZ010000800.1 GCA_028282445.1 Candidatus Binatia bacterium
ACGGTGACCGCCGATATGCGTCGCTCGGCCAAGGTGATCAACTTCGGGATTCTTTACGGGATGGGACCGCAGCGGCTGGCGCGCGACCTCGGCATTCCGCAGAACGAGGCGAAGCGCTACATCGAGAGCTATTTCGAACGCTACGCATCGGTGCGGGCGTTCATGGACTCGATCCTCGAAGGCGGTCGCGAGACCGGGTTCGTCTCGACCATCCTCGGGCGCCGCCGCCCGGTACCCGAGTTGCTCAGTGGCCAACGCGGCGTCGTGCAGGCGGCGGAGCGAATCGCCACCAACATGCCGATCCAGGGCTCGGCGGCGGACATCATCAAGCTGGCGATGGTTCGAATCGACCGCCGCCTCGCCGAGGGCGATCTCGACGCTTTCATGATCTTGCAGGTCCACGACGAGTTACTCCTCGAGACCGCCAAAGCGGACCTCGAGGCGGTGAGCGAGTTGGTGCGCGAGGAGATGGCGGGGGCAATCGAGCTATCGGTACCCCTCGAAGTCGAGGTCGGAAGCGGACGGACCTGGGCCGAAGCCCACTGAAGACCTTCGCCCGCTGTCGCACGGGCGGCACGGGCCGGCCGAAACTCGCTTCGGGCGGGCATCTTTGGTATCCCGCTCGGGGCACGTGCCGCGAGCCCACCACGAGCCGGGATTTAGGGGCGAAACCCCGGATTTCGGCGATTTTGAGCCAAATTTTGCCGAAAATGAGCGATCCGACACTGAATATCCGCTGCGCGGCGGCGTCCAAGCGGGCAGGGCATAACCGTGGAGCGTAGTGATAGGGAGCTCATTCGGGAGTGCCGTCGAGGAAACAAGGATGCCTTTCGAGAGCTGGTCGAGCGCTATCAACGCAAGATCCTGTCGGTCGCCGTCGGCATGTTGCACAACCAGGACGACGCCCTGGAGGTTACCCAAGAGGCCTTCGTCAAGGCGTATCGCAATCTCGATGGCTTCAAGGGCGAATCGAGCTTCTACACATGGCTGTACCGAATCGTAGTAAATCTCGCGATCGATCGACGTCGACGCGACCGTCGTCACGGAACAGTGTCGCTCGAGGATCGACCCGGAGGCGGCGAGGATCTCGAGGCGGACCTCCCCTCGCAGCGGCTGAGCGATCCCTACCAGCAGGCCAAGTCGAGCGAGCTCGGCGAGCGCCTGCGCGGTGCCATCGAGGATTTGACCCCCGATCAGAAAGCCGTAATACTTTTACGCGAAGTCGAGGGGTTATCTTACGACGAGATCAGCCAAGTAATGCAATGCCCCAAGGGTACCGTGATGAGCCGGCTGCACTACGCGCGCAAGGCTCTCCAGGACAAGCTGAAGGACTACCTGTGACTTCTTTCCAACTGGCTCCGGCCATTCTTGAAGGCCGGACAACCCCGGGAGGCGGACTCTCGTGAAGTGTCCCGACATCGCCCCTCTCGTAACTCGATTCTTTGACGGCGAGCTCGACGGCCCTCACATGCGGACCGTCGCTCTTCACATCACGCGCTGCCGAGACTGTGAAGCCGAGCTAAGGACGCTCGAGAAGGTTCAGGACCTGGTCGTTGCTCAGGCGGCGGCGGAGGTCGAAGGAATCGATCTCGACTCGATCTGGGCTGGAATTTCCTCCGAGATCGACGCCACCCCGCTCCCTTGGACCGAGCGCTTGCGGGTCTGGTGGGACGAGTTCGAGCTGTTGTCACCGATGACCGTATGGCCCGCGGTGGCCGCGGCTGCGGCGTTCTTCCTCACCTTGAACTTCTGGGACGGCGGCGGCTCGACGTTCACCAAAGAGCTGGCGAAGCCGGCGGTAAGCACGGAGATCAACGAGCGAGTCGCGGACGTCGGATTGGCACACGAAGCTTGGGACGAGGTCGTTCGCTGGCTCGATTCGGGCCGAGGTGTCGAGGACAATAGCGCGGTTTTCGAGTCGATCGTCGGCGGTGTGGACGGCCTGGTCATCGAGCCAAAGCACGGCACCGCGGTGCTCGTGATCGGCGATGACGGAGAGTTTCGGTGAAGCGCCCCGCTCCCGTACCGACCGGTGACGTTTTGCCGGAAGCGGTCGGGGCGAAACGCACTCTCCGCGGCTTTTCCTCCGGCGGGGTCCTCGCGCTCTCATGCTTGCTGGTCGGCACGACAGCGCTTGCTGGCGGAGCCAACTCGGATCGCCGCGTGATCGTAACGACGCGCATCATCATGGGATCCGACCACGGTGTGGGTCGCGCACATGACATTGCGGGTCCGGCGTTGGGCGATTCGCTTTCGATGTTCGGCTTCAAAGCGTACCGGTTGCTGCAACAGGAGGCGCGACCTGTCTCGCTGTCTGCGATGGAGGACTTCCCGGTACCCGGTCAGCGCCATCTGCTGGTGCAGCCGACCGGCTTCAACACGAAGCGGGTCTCGCTCGACGTGATGCTGATGGAAGGCCAGAAGATCCTGGTCAACACCGCGGTCAAGCTGAAGAACGGCGGCGAGTTCCTCGTCACCGGCCCGCAGCACGAGGGCGGGACGCTCTTCCTCGCGATCGGCGCGCGCGTGCCGGTGAAACGAGCGCGACCGGGTCCGTCCGGCGTCAGCCAGGGGCTGCTGCTTCGCCCGGTGGAGTCGAGATGATCGAATACGTCCGCTCGGCGATCGATTTCGCCAACGGCATCAGCCTCGCCTACGAGGCGGTCGAGTTTCTGCAGCCGAGGATCGAGCAGCTGCCGGGAGGCCTCGAGCTCCCCGACTGGGCGGCCCCGTCCTTGGCGATCGGCGCGCTCCTGTCTCTGGTCGTTCTCAGCGGCGTTGCCATCAGCTCGCTCGCGGTCACGCTGACAGCGCTCCTCCTGGTCGCGCTGATCCTCGACCAAATCTTTGGCGTCACCGTCGAAGTCCGCGCCTAGCAGCAGCGATCGCTCGACGGGCATGGCTTCCCCGCGCCATCCGGACGGGGAGTTTCCCCTACTGCCCCTTCATCTTTCGGGCAACGCGCTCTGCGACCATGACGCAGCCGAGATAGGTGTTGCCCGAGGGGATCGTCGGCATGACCGATGCATCCGCGACGCGTAAATTGGGGATGCCGTGCACCCGGCAATCGGCATCGAGGACCGGTCCCATCGGGCAAGTGCCCACCATGTGGGCGTAGCTCATCGTATTGCGTTCGAGGGCGACGGCGACCGCGTCGGGCGCGTCGAGGTCGTGCGGGAAGAGGGG
>JANQHZ010000836.1 GCA_028282445.1 Candidatus Binatia bacterium
CCGAGATCATTCGCGAGGCGGACCATATCATCGACCTCGGTCCGCGCGCCGGCGAGCGCGGCGGCGAAGTTATGTTCGCCGGCCCCTACCGCAAGTTGCTGTCGAGCAAGAAGTCCGAAACCGCCGAGTACCTCACCGGTCGCAAGACCATCGATCTACCGCGAAAGCGCCGGCCGCCGATTCCGAAGCTGCGGCTGATCGTGCGAGGCGCGCGCGAAAACAACCTGCGCAACCTCAACGTCTCGATCCCACTGTCGCGCCTGGTTTGCGTGACCGGAGTATCGGGCTCGGGCAAGTCCACCCTGATCGAAGGAATCCTCTATCACGCACTCAAAAAGGAGCGCGGCGAGTTCGTCGCACCTCCCGGCGACCACGACGAGATCGCCGGCGCCGATCACGTGCGCGAGGTGGTGATGGTCGACCAGTCGTCGTTGGGCAGCACGCGACGAGGCAACCCGGTCACCTACCTCAAGGCGTTCGACCCCATCCGCCGTCTGTTCGCCGGTGCCGCTCTTTCGAAGATGCGCGGCTACACCGCCGCAACCTTCTCCTTCAACGTCGCGGGCGGCCGCTGCGAGGTCTGCGCCGGCGAGGGCTACGAGAAGATCGAGATGCAGTTCCTCTCCGACGTCTACGTCACCTGCCCGGCGTGCGACGGAGCTCGCTTCTCCGCGGAAGTCCTCGAGGTCCAATACAGCGGGAAATCGATCCGTGATGTCCTCGAGCTGACTGCCGATGCCGCTCTCGAGTTCTTCTCGGACAAGCCCGAAATCGTCGAGAAGCTTCAAACCCTGGTCGATATCGGACTCGGCTATGTGCGGCTCGGTCAGCCGTTGACGACGTTGTCCGGCGGTGAGTCGCAACGCTTGAAGCTCGCTGCGGCGGTTGCCGGTAAGAGCAAGGCGGGAACCCTCTTTCTCTTTGACGAGCCGACCATCGGGCTTCATTTCGCGGACGTCGAGAAGCTCCTCGGCGCCCTGCAATCGCTGGTCGAGCGCGGTCATTCGGTGGTGGTGATCGAGCACAACATGGAGATCGCCAAGGTTGCCGACCACATCATCGATCTCGGCCCCGAAGGCGGCGCTGAAGGTGGGACCGTAGTCGCGCAGGGCACTCCCGAGGAAGTCGCGGACAACCCCGATTCGCACACCGGTCGCTACTTGAAACGAGCACTCGAATCGACGCCTGGAACGCCGGACGACGAGGCGCGGGCCCTTGTCGCCGAGCCGGACGCCAACGGTTTCGCGGGACGCATCCGGGTGCTGGGAGCGAAGGAGCACAATCTGCGCGACGTTTCGATCGATTTGCCGCGCGACCAGTTCATCGTGGTGACCGGGCTCAGCGGGTCGGGAAAATCGACGTTGGCATTCGACATCATCTACGCCGAGGGCCAACGTCGCTACCTCGACAGCCTTTCCACCTATGCTCGCCAGTACGTGAAGATCCTGCCGCGGCCCAACGTCGACCTACTCGCCGGCGTACCCGCGACGGTAGCGATCGAACAACGCATGAGCCGCGGCAGTAAGAAGTCGACCGTCGCCACGGTGACCGAGGTCTACCACTACCTTCGTCTGCTCTACGCCAAGCTGGGGGTTCAGCATTGCACGCGCTGTGACCAACCACTCAGCTCTCTGAGTCGTGAACAGATCGTCAAGCAGATTCGGCGGGACTCCAAGAAGAAGCGGGTCACGGTCATGGCGCCGGCGGTACGCGGTCGCAAGGGGATCTACAAGGACCTGTTCCAGGCCGTCCGCAAGCTCGGTTTCGCGACGGCGCGGATCGACGGCAAGATGGTCGAGCTCACCGAGGTGCCGTCGCTGGCGCGCTACAAAGAGCACGACATCGATATCGTCGTCGGCGAAATCGATCTCGGTGCCGCTAAGAGGAACAAGCTCGAAGCTAGTATCGATGCGGCGCAACGGCTGGGCAAAGGAGCCGTGGTGACCGTTACCGACGGAACCGAGCGGGTTTACAGCGAGAGACTCTACTGCGCCAACTGCAATATCGGGTACGAAGACCCGGACCCGCGCCTGTTCTCTTTCAACAGCCGGCAGGGTGCCTGCCCGGATTGCGACGGCCTCGGCACCACGGTGACCTTCGAGGAACGTGCGCTGATCCCCGACGAGCAGGAGCTGCTCGGAACGGCAATGGAAGAAGCTCTCGCGGCGGCGGGACCACGCGCGCTACGTGTCGCCCGCAAGGTCGCGAAGAGTCACCGTATGGCGCTCGATCGTCCGTACGCGAAGATCACCGCGCGCAAGCGCAAGGCTTTCTTTAGCGGCAATCACAAGCCGGGACTGATCGAATCCCTGCACGAGCTGATGGAGGAAGATGACGACGCAGCGGTCGGGCTTCTCGATCTGCTCAGCGAAAGCGCTTGTCCGTCGTGTCGCGGAAGCCGTCTCAACCAGCGCGCCTCGGCGGTTCGCCTCCAAGGGCTGGCAATCTCGGAGATTACCTCCCAATCGGTACGCGACGCGGCGAAGACCGTGGGCGGGTTTCGTTTCTCCAAGCGCGACGCCGCGATCGCGGAAAACGTGATGAAGGAGATTCTGCCGCGACTTCGCTTCCTGGAGCAGGTCGGCCTGCCCTACCTCACGCTCGATCGCCGCGCCGACACGCTGTCGGGAGGAGAAGCCCAGCGCATTCGACTGGCGGCGCAGCTGGGCTCCAACCTGCGGGGCGTTTGCTACATTCTCGACGAACCGACCATCGGTCTGCACCCACGCGACAATGCGATGCTGATCGGAACCCTCGCCGGATTGAAGGACAAGGGAAACACGCTGGTCGTAGTCGAGCACGACGAGGCCACGATCGAAGCCGCCGATCTCGTCGTCGACCTCGGGCCGGGCGGGGGCTCCAAGGGCGGAGAGCTGGTCGCCGTCGGATCGCCGGCCGAGCTGGTCAGCGACGAGCATTCGCTTACCGGACGTTTTCTCGGACGAGCGCGGCCGCGCCGAGGCGAGGTACGCGATCTGCGCAAGTCGAAGCGTCTGAAGATTCGAGGCGCTCGCGAGCACAATCTCAAGAAGATCGACATCGAGCTTCCGCTGGGAGCGTGGACCTGCGTCTCCGGCGTCTCCGGTTCGGGTAAATCGACGCTCGTGCGC
>JANQHZ010000983.1 GCA_028282445.1 Candidatus Binatia bacterium
TGCCGCAAGCCACGACATCCCCATCCGGGCTCAGCGCCATCGTCACCAAGGAACCCGTCCATTCGAGCTTCTGGTGAATCTCCCCGCTGGACCCGTCGAAGCAGGTCACTCTCCCGTAGCAGGCCGTCCCCAGCTCCCCGGCGCTCCACCAGGCGATCGCGCTGCAGGTGCTGGGATGATCCTCAGATCGCCAGACTTCGCCTCCGGATTCACGGTAGACGCGGACCTGCCGCGAGCAGGAGGCCGCCAGCCATTTGCCATCCGCCGACCACGCAAGGTGCTCCACCCAACCGTCGCCTAGGTCGATAACCTGCTTTACCTGACCTTCGGCAACGTCCCAGATAAGGACTCGTCCGTCCTGCCCCGCCGAGGCGAATTCGGTTCCGCTTGGGTGGACCGCCACCCCGAGGACGCTGCCATCGTGCGCCGCCTGGCGCGCCCAGGCGGTTGCGCCGGACTTTCCGTGGAACGAGTAGACGCCGCCGGCGGCGTCCGCGACCACCAGCCCGTCACCGTCCCGGGTCCAGCCCCCGGCGATGGCATAGTCACCGACCGCCCCAGACCAGCCGCGACGAAGAACGCCCTTCGGGCTGTCGACAGTCAGATCAGACATGCCTCGAATCCCTGCCGCATGCTCGCCTCGTCCAGGTTTCGGCCGATGAAGACCAACTGATTGCGACGCGGCTCGTCCCCCCAGGGACGATCGGGCTGTCCGTCAAGAAGCATGTGGACTCCCTGAAATATGAAGCGACGCGACTCCCCCGCGATGCTGAGGAACCCCTTCATTCGGAAGATGTCCACTCCGCGCTCACGCAGCAGCTCGCCGAGCCAGGCGTTCAGCTTGTCGGAGTCGACATCGCCATCTCTCTCGATCGCGATGGAGCCTACCTCGTCGTCGTGCTCGTGCTGCGCGACCCAGGTGCGCTCGACCTCTAGATCGACGGGTGCCCCTTCCGCGTCCTTCAGTTGTAGATCGAATTCCTCAGCAGTGTGCTGGGCGTAGAGGCCCACTTGCACCGGCCTATCGACCTCCAGGAAGAACGACTTGCGCCCCGAGGAGTCCAACTGAAGGTTCACGTGCTCTCCGAAAGGAATCGTGTCCCCCGGGCGTATGAGCTCCGCAGGTTGGGCGTACCGCCTCACACACCACTCCGCACTCTCGCCAAGTGCCGCGTCTTCCGCGCTCTGGTCGGACACGACCACGAGCGACATGGCCGGATCAGGCCCCTCGGCCAGGCTGAGCTCGTAGCGGCCTCGATCGAGAGCGTAGACACCCGTCCACTCAAAGGGATACTCCGGCTCGAGGAAGGTGGGACGACGCTCGAGCACCTGATCCAGATCGAAGGCACTGAGGTTGAGTACCGTGTCCACGGAGACGTTCGCCCGCTCGCTGCGCACGACTCGCGCCATCCGGTTCATATCGCGCAGCCGGGCTTCGAGTCTGTCGAGCGCCTCACCGTTGACGAGGTCGGTCTTGTTGAGCACGAGGACATCCGCGAATGCGATTTGCTCCGTGCTCTCGTCACTTCGGCCGAGCTGCTGGTCGATGTGGGCCGCATCGACGAGGGTGACAATCCCGTCAAGCGAGAAGTCCTCGCGAATCTCGTCGTCCATAAAGAAGGTCTGAGCGACTGGTCCGGGGTCCGCGAGCCCCGTGGTCTCGACCAACACATAGTCGAACTTATCTCGGCGCTTCATGAGATTGCCGAGGACGCGAATCAGGTCCCCGCGTACCGTGCAGCAGATGCAGCCGTTCGACATCTCGAAGACCTCCTCGTCGGCGTTGATGACGAGTGCCTGATCGATACCGACTTCGCCGAACTCGTTCTCGATCACGGCGATCCGCTTACCGTGCTGTTCAGTCAAGATCCGGTTCATCAGTGTCGTCTTGCCGGAGCCAAGGAAGCCGGTGAGGATCGTGACGGGTACTTTCGTGGGTGTGTCCATCTAGTTCTCCTGTGTGAATGCATCGAGTGCGGACATCTGGACCTCGAAGCCCCACGCCGCACAGACCTCCATGAGGTCTTCGACCACAACCGCGTCGGTTGCCTTGTGTACCTTGTGTTGAAGCTGGGGAGCATTCGGGCGGAGCAACCCAAACACGGTCTCGACCGGAGCACAGTCCTCTTCGAGACATGTCAGCTCTGCGACCGTGACCATCGCGTCGTCCGAGAGCTCTAGAGCTGTATGTAAAGTCGCCTTGATCCGTCGAATCCGCTCGCGGTTCGGGCGGCGGGGCGAGGTGTTGATCAACATGCTCTCTCCTCTCCTTGCGGCACCGCGAGACCGGCCCGAACGAGCCATGGTTTCGAGAGCCCCTCGGCCGCCGGCCCATCGAAGACGATCCGTCGTTCTCGCAGCAGCGCAACTCGCGTGGCCTGCGGTGGTAGCGAATGAAGGTCGTGGGTTACCCAGACGCACGCCGCGCCGGTCCGGTTCAATGACTCCTCGACCAGCGTGCGCAGCTCATGAGCGGCGACCGGATCGAGTCCGGCCGTCGGCTCGTCGAGAAGAAGTAAAGCGGGTTCGACCACCAGGAGACCGGCGAGCGCAACCCGCCGCTGCTCCCCGAAGCTGAGCTCATGACACGGCCGCTCCAGTAGGTGGTCAATTCGCAAGGCTGTCGCCACCTCGCGGCACCGGCGTCGCGCCTCGACGACTTCGGCGCCACGCCGGAGAAGGCCCCAGGCCATATCCTCGGAGACCGTGCTTGCGAGGAAGTGATGCTCTGGATTCTGACACAGGAGCCCTACGCGTCCGTCGAGGCGAGCACGCAGCGCCGCATCGGGCCCCACTCGGTTGCCGAGGCGAGTCATCATTCCCCGCGCGGGTCCGTCGAGCCCGGCGAGCAAGCGCAACAGGCTCGATTTCCCCGCTCCGCTGGGGCCACATACGAACAGCCACTCCGCTCCCCCCAGGTCGAGGTCGAGGTGCTCCAGAACCGGCTGACCACCGCGTTCGACATCGACTGCATCGAGGTTGACGCCCTGATCCACCGCGAGCTCGTTGGCGGATGCGCTGCGAAGCCGTGCGCTTTCCTCGGCGCGTTCGAGTCGCGCAAACGCATGCAGGGCGCCTTCGCCGAGCAACGCTCCCCAGACGGCCAGGGGCAATCGCGGTTCCCCTAAGCGAAGGCGAGCCGCATCGCGGCGCTGGGCCCACTCTCGCTCGGTCAGAACACCGTGCATGATCGCGTGGTCCAGGTTGGCGACGACACCCTCGGGAATCCGAAGCCAGAGCAGGAGCTCGCGCAGCGACGCCCAATCGACCACGGTGCCAAGCCAGAGGATCCAGATAACGCCACACAAGACCCGCGCGCCGGTCGCGATGATGACCTCCGTATCGGACTGCAGCGCGACCCCACCAAGCACCGCCACGGCCACGAGTGCCACGGTCCATGCGAGAGCCGGCTCGATCCTCCGTTGGGCACCGGCACGTGCGAAGAGGAGCAGCACCGCACCGCCGCACGCGCCGATCAGGGAAAAGGTGGCACTGCGCGCGCCGGCATTGACGACCAAAACGCAGCCAGTCACAGCGATGCCCCATGCTGCAACCCATGACGGCCGACGGCGTTCAAAGAACAGAGAGTGTTCAGCGTGGAAGTGCACCGTGCCCACCTCCGAGCGCTCTTTCCCAGGCGCGACCCGCGATGAATCCCAGCCCGAAGAGTACGACGATCGACATGGCAAGCCCGATCTCCCCCTGGCTCAGGTCGATGATGCTGCCGATCGGCGGTCGACCCGCCTCTTCCGCGGTCGCACCGAAAACGCTTCCGTCGATACCTTCGTACGCACATCCCGAGAGACTTCCGACCAGCAAAAGTGCCGCGACGGATGCGCTGCGCGCCGGCTTCAGACCCGACACCCGCAGCGAGTCCGGTACGAGATCCGGCCGACGCGTGGCTAGCAACTGAACGATACCGACGGACGCAACCGCCTCGAGAACCGCCAAAGGTAACTGGACAGGCGCAAACCCGAGCAACACCGCAACGAAGGTCGTTGCGGGCGCCGTCACATCGGACAACGCCGCAGAGAGCACCACGGCGTCCCCGACGTAGACGATCAGGTCGCCGAAGCCGCAGGCGAGAGCGAGGCCGATCACCCCGCCGCCACCAAGCCGCCGCAGCAAGGCCCAAAGCCCAACGGTCGTCAGGGGCCCCAGCAACCCGAGGGTCAGGGTGTTGATACCCAGAGTCGTGAGCCCTCCGTGAGCGAAAAAGATCGCCTGCAACAAGAGCACGAAGAAGGTTGGCCAGACGATTCGGCGGACACCGACGACCAAGGCGAGCACCGGCGTTAGGCAGATGTGACTGGTGGCGCCCACCACCGGGACCGGCAGCGGCAGCAGAGTTCCGGCAAAAAGCAGACTCGTCGCGCCCGCCATGATGACCGAGGACGACGGGTTGTCGGTTCGAGCTTGTTGCTCGCCACGCAGGCTCCAGAGGACAGTGGGGGCGGCGAGGGCACTCCAGCCGATCGCGTGGCAAAGAGGAAGGACACCTTCTGCTAGATGCATCAGAGTTCCCCGTGGAGTGGCGGCACACGCCCCAGAATGCTTGCACGCAAGGACTGCGGACGTTGCTCTCGCGGCATGAACCCATCCGCTGTCGCGAGGTAGTGCGAGACGCAATCCACGATGTCGCGCGTGCTCCCGCCCGGGTGCTGATCCCCGAAGAGGTAGGTCCACGCCCCGGCCAAGGAGAGCGCAATCCCGCAGGGGCGGGGGCAAACGCTCAGGCACTCGGCCGGCCTGACTTCCACGTTCGATCCGTTCGGACTCTCTTGGAACGCCGCACGAAGTTGCTCGTAGAGCTGAAACCCGGCCCGACTCACCTTTGGCTCGCGCGGGGACCCCGGTGCGCGGCAGGAAGTGCACACGTGAAGCGTACACGAACGATGAGTGCTGCCATCCGGCTCGTGTAGCGCCGGCAACCGCGTTGGTCGTGAGGCCGAAGTGGCCTTACTCACGTAGGCCTGCTCGAGGCGCTGTCGTAGTCGAGCAGCCGCTCGCAGAGCATGTAAGCCCTGCGTCGAATGCTCATCGAGTGCCCGAACAATGGCCTCGCAGTCTGCGATACTCAATCGCGGCATCAGCCTTCTCCGGCGGGAACTCCGTCCAGGGCAGCTTCAAATCCCCGATCAACCCGAACCCAGTCGTGCTGGTGGTACTTCCCGTAGAGGTCGAATACCGGCTGTATGACACTCCGCCGCGGACGATCTCCGTCGTAGGGCCGGTTCAAGGTGATGGAGAAGTAACCGTCGCTTCTGAAAGGGTTGCCGCATCCACCGGCAACGAGAAACCAGATCGTGTAATTCAGCCGATTCCCCTGGCACGGCACCGGTTCGGCAGAAAACTCGACACCGGTCACTGCGTTGAGCGCAAGGTGACAATGGTGCGCATCCGTCTCACCGATCTGCCACGATGTATGCTCTCCTTCCTTGTACTCGAACAACCCGCCCAGATCGTCGGTCTTGAACTCGACAAGCGTGCGATCGCGGTAGATGACGAGCGACGCATCGTGGAGCGCCAGGGCCTCCTCAAGCAGAGCGCGGAAGACTGGTCCGGACGGCGTCTCGGCGGGAGTTTCAGCACTCGCCAACACCCGCCCGGCATCCGACCATGAGGGTAGTTTCAAACGAGACGCTGCCGCGAGAGCGTCCAGGAAGGCTGCGCCCTCGGCTGCGTTGGGGATCTCCGGGCTGACGACGAGCCGAACGCGATCCGGATGCTCTGTGACATCTCGGACATATCGGCGATACCAAGTCGTCACGGCGCGCTTGTTCACACCGTCCGTGCTGTAGAGCGAGTTGACGAGGCAACGGACCATCGTCTTACCGGTTCGGCTCCCGCCCGGTCCGGTACACAGGTAGCGAGCCTCAAGCGACGGCCGAAATCCAAGACAAACACTCGGGGCGACCGCATACTCGATCGAGTGGACACGGCCGAGATCGATGTGGGCATGGTGCTCGCTCTCATCGGCTCGCAGCTCCCGGACGCCCGTGAAGCAGCCGTCGTAGCGGGCCGGCATCAACCGAGTCGCACCGACGAGCTCCATCACCGCGCCGTCCCGCCAGTTCCCCACGGCGATCGTGGCGGACTCGTCGCCGGCCCAATCCAGCAGGGAGCGTTCGAAGAATGGCACCAAGGCCAACGAATCCGATTCGGTGCGCCGCGACGGAGGGGCAATCGGAAGATCCGCTGTGGCAGAGTTGATCACGCGAGCTCCTCATCCATATCGAGCTCCGGGAACGGGTTCCGCAGCTCCGACCAGACCTCGCTGTCGGCGGCGGCAAGACGCTCGTCGAGCAGACACGCGTCCAGGCGAGCGCGAATTCCCGCCTCGTCCATCTTCTGACCGATGAACACCAGCTGTTGGGCGCGATCACCAAAACGCGGATGCCAGTCCGGTTGCTGGTCCGGACTCTGCCCCTCCGGATGGTCCCATTCTTCCGGTGGCATAGCGGCCCACCACATTCCCGTCGGGGTGACGTTGCTGACCCCGCCAGCTTGCGCCCACTCGTACGCTACGCGGTCGTCGGCGGCGACCCAAAAAAAGCCCTTCGAACGCAGCACACCGCGCCAGTTTTCCTCGTCGTGCAGAAACCCCCAGAGCTTATCGGCGTCGAAGGGCTGCGGTGTCCGATAAACGAAGCTCGAGATCCCGTACTCCTCGGTTTCCGGTATGTGCTCGCCTTGGAGCTCTCGAATCCAGCCGGCCGAGCTCTCTGCCTTGTCGTAGTCGAACAGGCCGGTGTCGAGCACACTGCCAAGCGGAATCTGCGCGTGCGTCGCCGGGAGGACCTTCGCGCCCGGGTTGAAGGCCTTGATAATGGCCTCGACCTCCACCGCCTCTTCGTCGGTCACGAGGTCGAGCTTGTTGAGCACAATGACGTCGGCGAACTCGATCTGATCGATGAGCAGGTCGGTCACCGTCCGGTCGTCTTCTTCGTCCAGAGCCTCGCCTCGCACCCTGAGATCCTCGGACGCGTTGTAGTCTCGCAGGAAGCTCGCCGCGTCCACGACCGTGACCATCGTATCGAGGCGCGAAAGATGGCTCAGGCTCGCTCCGTTCTCGTCCTCGAACGTGAAGGTCTGAGCGACCGGGATCGGCTCCGAGATCCCCGTCGACTCGATCAGCAGGTAGTCGAAGCGTCCCTCTTGCGCGAGCCGTGAGACCTCGGCGAGCAGATCGTCCCGAAGCGTGCAGCAGATGCAGCCGTTCGACATCTCGACCAGCTTTTCTTCGGTCCGGGAAAGCTCCGCACCACCGCGTTCGACGAGCGCCGCATCGATGTTGACCTCGCTCATGTCGTTCACGATCACCGCGACTCGGCGCCCCTCCCGGTTGTTGAGCACCTGATTGAGGAGCGTGGTCTTCCCGGCCCCGAGGAAGCCCGACAGTACGGTGACCGGCAGGCGGGGAGGGTTCGGGTGAGTGTCTTGATTTGTTTTCATCGAAGGCCTCTTCGGTTTCGTTCGGAGGGATCTCGAACCTCCCTAATGCAACGACTTTGCATTTGTAAGGGGATTACACGGTGACCGCACCATGCGCAAGCCACTTGCAAATGCAATCTGCTTGCCCTACTTTGCAGGGGTCGGCAGTTCCCGCGCCCGGTATCGCGATGAGTATCACCAAGGAAGAGGCACGAAAGAAGCTCCACGAGAGCGGACTCCGGGTGACCGCCCCCCGGATCGCGGTACTCCGCGCGCTGGCGGACGCCAAGACGCCCCTCTCTCATACAGAGGTGCTGGAACAACTCGGCGAGACCGACTGGGATTCGACGACCATCTATCGAAACCTCGTGAAGCTCCGTGACACGGGCATCGCCGCCGTGGTCAGCCGTGCCGAAGGAATCAACCGCTATGCGCTCGCCGACACGCAAGGCGACGGACATAGCCACCCGCATTTCGTCTGCGACAGGTGCAATCGTGTCGTATGCCTGCCGGCTGAGCTCGGCGCGTCGATCGCGATGGATGGGCGTTGGGCTGCATCGATCCAGAAGGCAACGATGCAGCTGAGCGGCGAGTGCCCAGATTGCCTATAGAATGCTTGGGTGGAACGCCCCTATCAGCGAGACGAATCGCAGCGTGCCTACAACGGGCGCGGCGACTGCGGTTTTGCAGCCCCTGCCCGAAGGCTCGAGACAGAGGCGATTCTCAGTACTGGGTCCCGCCCCAGCATTTCGTCAGCTGAGAGGCGGAGCGCAACCAACCGAAACTCACGAGGACTTAGCAGCATGAAAGACGTGAAGGGCGTCTTCCGCAACTTGGAAGAGAAGCTGAGAAAGTCGAGTTGGTTCGAAAACGGTTGGGAGATCTACAACCGCGGCGCTTATCTCCAGCTTTACAAGGTCAACTGGCACAACGAAAACCAGGGTGGGGTGCACTTCGAGACCTATATCGAAGCCCCGCAGATCAAGCAGAAGGAGTTTCCGATCTGCATGCATGCAGAGGAGGACTGCCCCGCACAACAAGAGTTTATTGACAGATTTCTGGAAGTAGAGGGGGATCGAATACGGAGTTGGAAGGGGTACCAGGCGATCGGCAAGGGATACAGCGTTTGTCAGCGGAGACTCCCCCTCAACTTCAAGAACCTGGAAGGCCGGATGCTGGAAGAGCTCAACCGACTTCGGCAGCTCGAAGCTGGAATCGATCAAGTTTTGCGTACGCTTTGAGCGCGGCACTCCTTCTTGAAGAAACAGCTTGATGCGAGGCGAAGATGGCGAAGCGGCATCCAAGTCCATGTATCGATGTGTGCAAGTTCGCCGGCCCTAACGGATGGTGTCTGGGTTGCGGCCGTACTCTGAAGGAATGCAACAAGTGGCAGGCAATGAAACCCTACGCCAGGAACGCGCTTGAGAGGGATCTCCAGAGGCGCATGTCCAAGATGGCAGCTGGACGCAGCAAGGATTGAGAGCGCCTCCCCTGTCGAAATCGCCACGCGGCCTCATCGTAGGGCGCAACGGCCACCAGAGCACCTTGTTTCAGGCCAGTGGCGCTAATCCGTGAGCCGCATGTCGGAAAGAGCGCGCTCGATGTTCGCGCGCGCTTTGGCCTCGAAACGACTGCCCCAGGCAGTTTGAAAGATCCGTTCCCGGGCCAGAAAGCTCTCGAGCAGATCACGCTGAGCGCGCCGAGACGTATCGTCGTCGATGTCTCCGTGCTCGGCTGCGATGTCGAGCCCGTTCTGACGAAAGACTTGCCATCCCGCAGCGAGGCTCATCAGGTCGAGGTCGATAACCGCGGCCGCCCGATCGCTCGACGGTGTGTGTGTCTTGGTGTCGCGCACGATCGCGGCGACCGCGGCGACCTCCCCGGCCGACCAACCCCGCTCCGGCAAGAGCTGTTCGACGAGCAATGCACTGCGCTCTTCGTTGTCGGGACCCGGGATTTCGAAAATCGCGTCGTGGAACCAAACCGCGGCAATCTGCACGTCGTCGAGATCCAGCTCGCGCCCTACGTAAATCATCTCCGCGATGTGCCGGATCGTGTGATAGCGGCGGTGCGGCTCGCAGTACCTGCGCGTCAAGTCGATGAGAAGATCGTCGCGAAGTCGGTTCCCAACTTCAGCGTTCGACGGAGTTATCGCCATCGACGTAGCCGATCATCCGCAAAAAGCGAGCGCATCGATTCTACGCGAAATCCCTGAAGCACAATCGCACATCGGCTTCACACCATCTCCCCAGATCGACGCCAAGCCGGGCCAACCGTCATGCCGCCGTTGCGGTCGCCTTCAACGCAGTCGAGTAGAGCTCTCGGACCTCGTCTCTCGTCGGATAGCGCGGCGTGGTCATGATGATCAGATCGCTCAACGCGTCCTGCGTGAGGGCGTCGAGGTCATCTTCGCCACAGCCGAGCTCGGCCAAGTTCTTGGCGGTTCCAACTTTGCTCGAGAGCTCAATGACTGCTGCAATCGCCGCGTCCGGGTCGGCGCCGGCCCCCAGCGCCACCCCGATGCGGGAGTAGCGCTCTGCACACACCTGGCGGTTGAACCGCATCACGTGAGGTAGCATCGTCGCCAAGGTCTGACCGTGCGGAGCGTTGAAGCGGGCCGAGATGGGATGGCCGGTGGCATGGACCAGCCCGAGCAGGGTCCCTGACGAGAACGCGAGGCCGGCGATGTGGGCCGCCCAAAGCATCTGCGCTCGCGCCTCGAGGTCCGCGCCTTGCGAGACCGCCGTAGGCAGCCAGAGCCGAACCAGCTCGATCGCACGAAGCGCAAGCGCGTCAGCATATGCATTTGCTCGCTGGGAGGTGAAGGACTCGATGGCGTGGGTCAGCGCATCCATCCCACACGTGGCTGTGGCAACTGCGGGCAGTCCGAGAGTCAGGCTGGGATCCAGAATAACTGCGATGGGCTTAACTTCGTCATGATTAAACGTCAGCTTGCGGTGAGATTCCGTGTCGGTGATCAGGCCGCCCCCGTTTGTCTCCGAGGCCGTGCCCGAGGTGGTCGGGATCGCAATCGTCCGGTACGGAGACCGCTCGGGTTGACGGGCGGAGGCCAGCGTCGTGAAGTCAATTACGTCTCCTTCGCCGAGCCCGACGTTGAGCGCGTACTCGATGCCGCGCCCATCGTTCGGCCCAGCGATGGCGATGCACTTCCCGCAATCCATCGCCGAGCCACCTCCGATCAGTACCACGACCGCGTCACCGAAGGCGCGGAGTTGCTCGACCCCGGCGTCGACGTTGCGATCGGTTGGGTTGGGGTCGACGCCGTCGAAGACTTGGCAGCTCAGACCCGAAGCCTCGAGCGCCTCGACGATGGGGCCGACGAGACCAGCCGCGACAACCCCGGGATCGGCGACTACGAAGGCACGCTCCGTCCCCGGAGGCAGGTGCTGGGCGACTTGAAGGCTGGTGCCGGGTCCGAACTCCGTCGTGGCACTCGGCGTTAGCGCGAAGGGTGAGGTCGAAAGCATCTGGGTATCCCCCTATTCATCATGGTCAACGGCATCGGCACCGCATCCCGTTGTCATTCGAAAAGCTCGGGCGCCCGTATCGGCATCCGGTTCGACTGCGGCGGTCTGCAGACGACTTGTGGGGAAGCCTCGTAAGTCGCGATCCCGGCGCGCATCAGTGAAGCCTCGCGCGCCGCTCTCGCAGCGTGCCCGGTCCATCCTTGCTCGACGCCTGCAGCCCGTCCTCGACCGCCTCCTCGGCGAGGAGACAGGCATCGAGCCCCGCACACAGCCGAGCGGCGTCGAGGTCGACGCCGGCGAACACGAGCTCCTGGCGGCGATCTCCAAAGCGCGGATGCCACCGCTCGAGCAGTCGCCGGCGCTGATCGCTGCAGCTCGGCCATGCCCCGTCCGAGCCGCTCGCCCACCACCGGCCGGCCGGAAAGAGCCGATGCACCGCCCCTGCGCACGAGTAGCCGAAGCTCTGATCCGGCTCGCTCGCCAGCCAGACATGGCCCTTGCCCCGCACCAGCTCGCTCGGCGGGTCCTCGAGCCAGTTCTGCAGACGAATGGGATCGAAGGGACGCGCGCGACGGTATACGACGAGGCCCGAGGTCGGCGCCGGCTCTTGCTCCCCGTGCAAAACCTCCAACCACGGCGGTACGACCCGAGCGAGCTGGGCCGTCGGCTCGTCGGTGCCGGAGTCATCCCGGCACCTCCCTTCGGTGCTCTCTGCGGATCCGCCCTGTAAATGACCATCGTCCGCAACCGGCGCAACCGCAAACCCCTCGAAGTCGAGTGGCAAGCCGTTGCGCAACGGCGTTCGCGAGGCGGTCGGGTTGAGTACCCTGAGACGACGGGCGAGCGAGTTCGACGCAGGGTCTGCGCCGACGAGCACCAGATGCGTCGCCGACTCGATCTGCCCGACCAAGATGTCCGCGACGGTGCGTCCGTCGAAACCGCTCCGGCCCCAGCCGTGCAACGAGATCGGCGCCGCCGAGGCGAGATGATCGACGACCTGAGCGAGATCCACGAAGGTTGAGACTCCGGCGACATGCGCAGGGCGGCCAAATCGATTCGGCAGGAACTCGCACGCAGTCCAGCTCTCGACGACCGATGCTGGTTCGACAAACGGCGGCAACAAGACGCCAATCCGGGGCGCATCTCCGATGTCGCCCCCTGCTAGACCGTCCAGGGGTACGACGGGCATCACGTCGCTCACCCGCTCGAAGCTCTGTCGAACCGCCTCGGTAGGCAATCCCGCGAGCAAGTGCACCTTTAGGGCAGGCTCGCGATGGCCCCTCGCGCCGGGGCGACGACGTTCGGCTCGCTTGGTGCCACGACCGACCACCTCTCCTTCGATTCGCCGTCGCGGGCGCTCAACTCTCGCGCTCGCCAGCACACGCTTGTGCGCCGACCACCTCTTCGACGTCTCGTCCATGTCCTAGCCCACCGTCAAAGAACGGCCGTGATTCGCTCCGCGGCGAGCCGAGCACCGATGATGTTTCTGGCAGCGGGGCCAACCTCGAGCTCGGCCAGCGGACCCGTGACGTGAATCCCATGGCCCCAGTGCAACGCGCCGTCGACTACCGGATAGCCGCATGCCGCGCGCGGTAGATGCAGCTCGTCGACCGACTGATCCAACCACATCCCTCCAGGCCGCTCCGGATCGAATCCTGTCGCGAGGACGACGAGATCGGCATCAAACCCGCCCTCGCCCCCGAGATCGACACGGGTGAGCCCGGCTTCCCGAAGCTGGAACTGTGGGACGGCCGCGACGCGCACCTCCAACTCGCCAGCGTCGGTGCGACGCCGTAGCTCGCGTACGAGCGCAGGCGGAACCGAACCGCGGTTTCGTTCGCGACGGATGAGCGCACGGCGCTGCCCGAGATCGGACAGCCGCGCGAACGACGTGAGGCAGCCGGCAAACCAGCACGGATGCGAATCGAAGTCCTGCTCGCGCAGGTCGTGTCGCGCCAGCAGCGTGACGGACCCGGGCCTCTTCGCAGCGAGGGCGAGTGCCGTTTGGGCTGCACTGATGCCGCCGCCCACGACGACCGCACGCTTCCAAGGTGCGAGACCGACCCGCTCGAACTCGCGATCGAAGATGTGACCGATGCGGGCTCCCGCCGCCCGCAGCTCG
>JANQHZ010001038.1 GCA_028282445.1 Candidatus Binatia bacterium
CGATGTCGGCAAGCGGCTTACCGGGGAGGCGGGTGGACTCGTAGCGTGCGGGAATTACGACAACAACTGAGCCCATCGACCGAACCTCGAAGCAAGCGATAACGACGTGCTGTAGTTATCAGTCGGTGCGGAAGATTGAAATACAGAAACCGCTCAATTGAGAGATTTTGCGTCGTCGAGAAGGAATCGAAGGATGCGTTGCGTATCCGGATTCACCAGGTTGGGCGGACGCCGGAGCGCTTCTTCGCTGCGTAGCTTCTGCATGCGCAAGATGTCTCCTTGCCGGTACTCGGGTAGGAGGCCGGAAAAGAAGAAACCGAGCTTGCGTAGCGGCTCGACGGCATCGAGAACGGCGGAGTGCGACAATCGCAGATCGACCTGTAGCACCGCCTCGTCGTTGCGGCGCATGAGTCGGTCGATCTCGTCCAACCACCCGGCGCCGATCGACGCGACGTCGATTCGTAGCACGCCGCGCCGTCGGTCGAGGCTTGCGTCGACGCTCGCCTCGCCCTCGGCGCAGCTTGCGGCGATCGTTCGGACCTCTCGCGCCAATCCGATGGGCCGATAGATGTCGGCCAGTACGTCGGCGTAGCGTTCGGGCAGAAACACCGTTCGGCTCGGCGCGCTTCCGATCACTTGGTAGGCGATGGTGACCGCCGGACGCGCCCGCTCGGTTCCCGCGAAGCCGCGAAAATCGGTGCCTGCGGGTGTGTAGTCGAGCATGACTCCGGTTTCGAATCCGCCGCCCTGCTGGGTGAGCTTCTGCATCACCGGATGGATCGTGGTGGGGTACTGGTGGAACCCAACCAGACCTTCGCGCGCGCTGAGCTCGAGCAGCGAGAGCGCGAGCCGGCCGGCGAGGTTGCGTTTGCGGTAGCGCGGGTCGACGACAGTGTTTCCGGCGTCGGCGGTGCGGTCGTCGCCACTGCGCTTGGTCAACGCCATGTGGCCAACGATGTCGCCGTCGCTCGCGACCGCAACCACCGAGCGCAGTCGGCCGTCGCCGATCCAGGCGCGGACTTGGTCGGGGTCATAGAACAGGCCGAAGACGTAGCTGTCGCCGTAGGCACGTACGAAGCAGTCGCGCAGTGCTTCGGCTTCGCCGGACGCGAGGGGCCGGATGACGATGTCGTCGGTCATGCGGTGCTAGAGCGCCCCGTTCGGCCGAAATGAGACCTCACTCGCCGACGCCATCCGCCTTTTCCCAGAAGAGGCATGCGTCGATCGAGCGGCGGACCGGTCTCGCATAACGACCGATAGGCCAACCGATGGGGATCATGGCGCAAGTCGGGCAGTTCTCCGGCAGCCCGAGCCATTCGTCGATCTCACGCCCGTGCGCCAGGTGAATCTGGGTGAGACACGCGCCGAGGCCGACGGCGCGGCAGGCGAGGAGTACGTTCTGGATGGCAGGCATCAATGCCTGCAGCTGCGGTCTGCCCTGGCGCGTCCAGCCGGCGACGAAGAGCAGTACCGGTGCCTCGTGGAGGTGATCGGCGAGGTAGATCGCGGCTTTCATGTTCTTGCGCTTGGCCTCGGGATAGTTCGGGTCCTTGGCCACCTCTTGTGCCGGTGCGATGTATTTGTGGAAGGCCGGACGGTAGCGCTCGGCGACCCAGGCGCGGCGCTCGGGTTCGGTAACCGCGATGAAAAACCAAGGTTGCCGATTGCCCCCGCTCGGTGCGAAGGTGCCGGCCTCGCAGACCTTGCGGATCAGCTCAGGTGGGACCGGATCGGGTTTGAGGCGTCGCAAGGAACGCGTCGTACGGATCCCCTCGAGAAGGGGGACGTCTTCGCCGATGGTGTCGATGTCGATGCGTGGCATGGGGCACCTCGAAGGGATGGATCGCACCACCATAGTCCCCCATCGGTAACGCGCGAAAGGAAAGGCGCCGGATGGGGAGACCGGTGTGCGTCCTTTGCAGCGCCAGGAGCCGGCTTGGCCACCGCCCGACGCAGCGACGCCCCGTCTCAACATTCGTCGACCTATCTGGAATTCGGTAAAGGAAGCGCGATAGGGTACGGCGCCGTGCGATACTCACGTTCATTGATCCCGACTCTCAAGGAAGTTCC
>JANQHZ010001042.1 GCA_028282445.1 Candidatus Binatia bacterium
GCTCGTTGCAGCCGGCTGTGGTTCGGACGACGACGATAGCGGGCCTCCGGAAGACCTCGTCGAGGTGTTGGCGGGGGAGGGCGCGGTGCCCCTTCCACAGTTGCCCAGTGGCCGGCCCGGCGACCTGTCGTTGCTCGACGAGTCCGAGCGAGCGGTGGTCGAGGCAGCCGACGCCCGGGCTCCCGAGCTGCGTCGCACTACGCTCGAGCTGTGGGTCGAGCGCGCCGACGACGGAGTCGAGATCTTCCAGACTCGCCACGGGTTTACCTTCGGGTTCCCGATCGAGCTCGCGCGCTTTCGCGAGCCGGGCGACCTCGAGTGGTTTACCGAGCGCATGGCCGAGCATTTCAGCCTGGCGGTGTTGGAGAGCGACGCCAAGTGGGCGCGCGTCGAGCCCAGTCCGGGCGAGCGAGACTTCTCACGGGCCGATGCCGACATCGCCTGGGCGGCCGAGAACGGCTTCGACGTCAAGGGACATACCCTCCTATGGGGAATCCCGATGCCGCTGTCTTCGGCCGCCCTGCCGAAGTGGGCGGAGGAGATGTTCCCCTCGACCGACCTGTCGCCGCAGGAGCAAGACGAGCTGCGGGCGATCCTGCGCTCCTTCATTCAGGACAGCGTGCGGCACTACGACCGCCAACTATCCTACTGGGACGTCTCCAACGAGAGCCTCCAGCCGCTGGCGCAGTGGTTCAACGAGCGGCTCGGACCGACCATCATCAACGACGCCTTTGCCTGGGCGCGCGAAGTCGACCCCGATGTGGACCTGGTGTTCAATGAGTGGATCGTCGAGGTGTTCACCGGCTTCGAGACACCAACCGCCGCCGATGTGCGCGATCGAGTGCTCGAGTTGCTGTCGCAGGGCGTTCCGATCGACGCGCTCGGTCAGCAAGCTCATTTCGCGCCGACGGTGGCCTTCGTCGACCCGTCGGTCGATATCAGTGGCCGCACCCGCATCGACGATTACGCGGAGGCGCTCGACACCCTGGCCGAGACCGGGCTGCCGATCCACTTGACCGAGACCAACTTCATAGCGCCCGAAGATCCGGAGATGCGAGCGGCCCAGGCCGAGGCGTTGCTGCGGCTCTGGTGGGGGCACCCGTCGGTCGAGATGATCGTGTTCTGGGGGCCCTGGAACAAGGTAGCGGGGCGGGACGAATTCGAGGTGGGTTTCTGGGACGACGATCGCAACGTCACGCGCCACGGTGAGGCTGTGTTTTCACTGCTGAACGACCGCTGGCGTACGATCACGACGGCGACGCCGGGAGCGGACGGCCGATTCGAGATCGAAGCCTACTACGGTGACTACGTCGCGCAGTGGTCGGTCGATGGCGTCGACTACCACGCTGAGTTCAGCGTCGAACGAGATGCGCCGGTGACCGGCTTCGCTCTGACCACCGCCGCGGAGTAATCCGAACCCTTGCGACCATGGCGTGCGTGATTTCTACCGTCTTGGGCAACTCCCAGCGACTCGACGGTGGCTCGATGTTTGGCAACGCGCCGCGCGAGCTGTGGTCGCGCTGGGTCGAGCCGGACGGCCGCCATCGAATTCCCCTGGCCTGTCGCGCGCTGCTCGTCGAGGATGGCGCGCGTCGGATTCTGTTCGAAACCGGTATCGGCTGCTTCTTTGCGCCGGCGATGCGAGAGCGCTACGGGGTCGTCGAAGACCGCCATGGGCTCATGGACAGCCTCGATCGACTCGGTGTCGCGCCGGACACGATCGACGTGGTGGTTCTGAGCCATTTGCACTTCGACCATGCGGGCGGACTGCTGGCGCCGTACCGCGATGGGGGCGAGCCCGAGCTGCTCTTCGACCGCGCCGAGATCGTCGTCGGGCGCGCCGCCTGGCAGCGGGCGGTCGAGCCGCACCTGCGTGACCGCAGGTCGTTTTTGCCGGAGCTGCCCGCTCTGCTGGAAGCGACCGGTCGGCTCGAGCTGGTCGAAGGCGATGCCTCCTCGGTGCTCGGGCCCGAGTACAAGTTGCACTGGAGCGACGGGCATACGCCGGGTCTGATGATGACCGAGATTCCGACCGAACGCGGTCCGGTGCTCTATGCGTCCGACCTCGTGCCCGGCGCGTTTTGGGCCCACTTGCCCATCACCATGGGCTACGACCGATTCCCGGAGAAGCTGATCGAGGAGAAGACGGCGATTCTGGAGGATCTGGCCGAGCGCGGTGGATGGCTTTGTTACACCCACGATCCGACCGTCGCTCTGTCGCAGGTCGAGCCCGACGCGAGCGGGCGATACCGAGCTGTCGATGCACTCGGGGAGGTGCGGCGCTGGCCTGCGAACGCCGGCGATCCCGGCTAATTGGGTTTTCCGCTCGGCTGCAGCTCGATCGTGTCGACCCAGACGTCGGCTGGCTGCTCGACCACGCCGACGACCGTCCGTGCGACAGCCTCGGTCGGCATCAGCTCGCCCAGCAAGCGTGCGTCGCGAAGACCGAAATGTCGCCAGCGCTCGAGCAGGGTGCCGAACTCTGCGAGATCCCAATCGGCGCCGAACTCGCTCACGGTTGGGCCGAGGCGAACTTTGCTGAGGCGGATCCCCGAGCCTTCGAGCTCGCGCGCGACACCGGTAGCGAAGTTCTCGATGCCGGCCTTGGCCGCCCCGTAGAGGGTCTGGTGCGGCCTCGGATTGCCGACGGCGTCGCTGCTGATGAAGACGATATCGCCGCGGCGCCCCGCGGCGAGCAGCGGGCGCAAGGCGCGCCTGGTCACAAGGATCGGGCCGGTGAAGTTGGTGGCCGTTTCGGCCAGCAACCAATCGACGTCACACTCGTGCAACAGGGTGGGGCGCGAACAGCCGGCGTTGTTGACGACGACGTCGGCCACACCGAGCGCTTGCTCGCTATCGTTGAAGAATCGATCGATCGAGGCGGGATCGGTTACGTCGAGCGCACCCATGTGAACGCCGACGCCGTGGGCGGCGG
>JANQHZ010001052.1 GCA_028282445.1 Candidatus Binatia bacterium
TGCCGCTTCGGCGGCCGCTTCGGGGCTGACTCTGCCGGCATTGTTCTGACCATCGGTGAGCAGGATGACGATCTTGCTTTCGCCGTCGGCGCCCTCCAGGCCGTTGACCGCGGTAGCCAGTGCGGATCCAACCGCCGTACCGTCTTCGATCATCCCAATCTCGGCACGGTCGAGGTTGGCCATCAACCATCCGTGATCGAGAGTGAGCGGAGACTGAAGATAGGGACGCGCCGCGAAGAGTACGAGCCCGATACGATCCCCGCCACGCTCTTCGACGAACTGGCGAACCACCTCTTTGACCGCGGCGAGACGATTCGCCGGCCCGGAATCGACGGTGAAGTCCTCGGCGAGCATGCTGCTCGACAAGTCCACCGCCAACATGATGTCGATCCCCTCGCTGCGCACGATGCTCTCTTCGTCGCCGAGCTGCGGTCGGGCCAGGGCAACCACCAGCAATCCGACCGCTACGAGCCTCAAAAGCGGCAGCAGCCGCCGCCAACGCGCCCGGCGCCCCCCACCGGCCTCACGAAACAACTCGAGTGATGAAAAACTGAGGGCCGGCGGCGGCCGGCGCACCCATCGCCACAGCAGCGGCAACACGACCAGCAGGACGAGGGCGAGAGGGTCATGCAGCCGCATCGCTCTCCTCCTCCTCGCTCTCCGCCGTCTGGGCAACAAACTCGCGCGCGGCGTCGAATGCCTTTTCCCCCTGTTCGACGGTCGGGACATGGCGCGCGAACTTCACCAGGTCGGCCTCTCGCAGGAAGTCGCTCAAGCTCGAACGGTACTGAGCCGGAAGGTCGCGATTCGCCTGCGCCGCCTGTAGGAACTCCTCGGTCGTCATCTCCGGCGCACGCACCCGAAAGCGTCCTTCGACGTAGGTTCGCACGATGTTCGATAGACGCACGTAGAACTCCGGTTGGCGCCCTTTCTCGAGCAATGCGGCGCGACGCAACGCGGTCAGCGACTCGAGCGCGACTTGGTGAGCCGGACGGCGTACCTCTTGCGACGCCGGCACCCCGGAACGCGACCAGCGCGCCAACAGGTAGACCACCGCCGCCACCAACAGGAGGCCCGCCGCTACCAACCAGATCGGCCCGCGTCGACGCGGAACCCCGACTGGCCCACGAATGTCGCGGATATCGGCCGTCGCCGCATCAGGCGCTGCATCGAGCAGACTCTCGATCGTGACGACGGCGTCCGGCACCTCGACCTCGAGCAAATCGGTCCCGGCCGCGCGGTAGGCGATGACGCCGCCCTCGACGAGCTGCGGACCGGTCGTGTAACCGACCAACTCGTACCAACGCTCGCTGATGAACCCGCTCTCGGTCTCCTCTTCGGCCCCCGCCCCGAAGTCACGAATCATGAAGTCGCCGATGCGCTCGACCAACAACGGCATCACGACCTCGGCCTCACCGCTGGTTTCGACTCGAACGGAATAGCGAAAGGGGGTGCCGACCTGGACTGTGTCCGGGTCGACTCGCGTCGTCACCCGCACCGGAGCTTCGTCGGCAGCAAGTGCACCGGCGCAAACCAACGCTGCAACCAGGACCGCGAAAGAGGCCCGCACCGTGCGAGCTACCTGCAGCCCCACGCTCATTGCCTGGCCCTGAAGAAGCGCATCAGCGCCCGCGTATAGGGCTGGTCGGTGCGAACATGGATCGCATCGACGTCGACCGAGCGCAGCATGCGGTCGCGTTCGTGCCGGCGTTCGTTCTGGTGACGCCGAAAAGCCTTGCGCACCGCCGCGTCGGAGGTATCGACCAGCACCTCTTCGCCGGTTTCTGAATCCCGCAGGGCGATCAGCCCCGCCGGTTCGAGCTCGATCTCACGAGGATCTTCGAGGACGACGCTGATCAGATCGTGACGGCGACGGGCGATGCGTAGCGACCGTTTGAGGTCGGGCTGGAGAAGATCGGAGAGCAGAAACACCACACAGCGCCGGCGGGTCACCTTGTTGAGATGGTCGAGGGCGAGCGGAATGTCGGTGCCCTCCCCTTGTGCTTCGTGATTGAGGATTTCTCGGACCACGCGCAACACGTGGCGATTCCCCTTGCGCGGCGGCAGCGAAAGCTCGACGCGATCGGTGAAGCTCACCAAGCCGACCTTGTCGTTGTTGGCAATCGCCGAAAACGCCAGCAAGGCGGCAAGCTCGGCGGCGAGCTCCTGCTTGTATTGCGCGGAGGAACCGAAGTGGGTCGAGCCCGAGACGTCGACGAGCAGCATCACCGTCATCTCGCGCTCTTCCGTGAAGCGCTTCACGTGCGGCTCGCCGGTGCGCGCAGTGACGTTCCAGTCGATCGTGCGGACGTCGTCGCCGGGGAGATATTGGCGCACTTCCGCGAACTCCATACCCCGCCCCTTGAAGACACTCTGGTATTGCCCCCCGAAGAGGTCGGTCACCATGTGACTGGTGCGAATCTGGATCTTGCGAATCGCCTTGATCTGCTCGGTGGTGAGCATCGGCGGCCTACGGGACCGGCACTCCGTCGAAGATGCGCTGGGTAATCGTGTCCGACGTCATCTCCTCGGCCTCGGCTTCGTAGGAAACGCTGATACGGTGGCGCAGTACGTCCGATCCGATGCTCTTCACGTCCTGCGGCGTCACGTAGGCGCGGCCTTCGATGAAGGCGTGCGCTTTGGCCGCCATAGTGAGAAACAAGGTCGCCCGCGGCGAAGCGCCGTATTGGATGAACGGTGCAAGATCGAGATCGAAGGCCTTGGGATCGCGCGTCGCCACCACCAGATCGATGATGTACTCCTTGATCTTGTCGTCGATGTAGACCGCATCGACGAGCTTGCGCGCGGCCAAGACGTCGGCAGGAGTAATGATCTGCTCGACGCCGGCGGTCGGTTCGGTCGAAGCCATCCGATCCAGGATCAAACGCTCTTCTTCACGCGGCGGATAGCCGACCGACAGCTTCAACATGAAACGGTCGACCTGCGCCTCCGGCAGTGGGTAGGTCCCCTCCTGCTCGATCGGGTTCTGCGTCGCGAGCACCAGGAATGGCGACGGCAGATCAAAGGTCTCGTCGCCAATCGTCACCTGCCGCTCCTGCATCGCCTCGAGGAGCGCGCTCTGCACTTTGGCGGGGGCGCGGTTGATCTCGTCGGCGAGGATGATGTTGGCGAAGATCGGCCCCTTCTTGGTCGTGAACGCCCCGTCGCGCGGGTTGTAGATGAGCGTTCCGACGAGATCGGCGGGGAGCAGATCGGGAGTGAACTGAATACGCTGAAAGTCGGCATCGATGGTGTCGGCCAGCGTCTTTACCGATGTCGTCTTGGCCAGCCCCGGCACTCCCTCGAGCAGGACGTGGCCGTTCGACAACAAGCCGATCAGCAGCCGATCGATGACGTAGCGTTGGCCGACGATCACCTTGCCGATCTCTTCGCGCAGTCGGTAGACGAAAGCGGCGCCTTCTTTGATTTGTTCAGTACTTGCGGCGGCGTCTGGGTCCATGGATCGCAACTCCGTGTTTCATCGTCGTGGTTGGCTCATCGACCCCGTGGGACGAGGCGAAAGCGCAAAATATTCAACCCCGCACGACTAGCCATCGCGATGTGGAGGGTCAAGGCGACCGCGCCCGCCAATCGAGCGCCGCCTCGCCTACTTGCCGGCGCCTCTCCAGCTGGTGAGCCAGATCGAGCCCAGCATGACCGAAGCATCGCGGATCTGGCGACGGATCAACTCGTCGGTCTCCGCCTCGAGCTTGTCGTTGTAGGCCGTCGAACCGGGCTTTCCCGCACCGCGCGCCGTTTTGTCCGCGGCCAGGATGGCGGTGCTCCCCGGATAGGTAGCGAAGAGCGCCGTGAAGAGTTTCTCGCGCAGGTCTTCAACCAGCAGGGCCTCGGGGATGTCGAAACCGATACGGCGCTCGTTGAACATCATCCTCGCGTCGACCACGTCGTTCTCGAAGCGCCTGTGGATGCCCTTCGAGCCGCTGAGCTGTCCATCGTAGTCGATGGTCAGGTGCAGTGGCTGATAGGCATCGCCGACGTAGTGCGCGAGGTACCCGGCCTGGCGCACCCAGTCCTCGTCACCCGCCGCGAGAGCCTTTCGCAGCTGGCGTTCGAAACGCAGGATGACCCAAGGCAGGACACCGTACTTTTCGACCTTGCGCTTGCCGATGCGCTCGACGGCCTTGTCGTACGTACGGGGAAAACCCTCGAAAGGCGGGCTCATGTAGCCGTCGAGATCGATGAAATGGCGGATCGCTTCCACGCGACCTTCGCGCTCGCGCAGGACGCTGTCCGGCTCGTTGCTGAAGCGTTCGAGCTTGCGTGTCTGGCGGCGGAACTCTCGCTCCACCTCCTCGGGCAGGGTCGAAATGGCGAGCCGCACGATCGCGGGATGGGTGCGATCGCCCCAGGCATGGGCCGTCGACGTCGCGCACACCCAGCCAATCCCCAACAAGCAAGCGACGTATCTCACAGCAACACTCCAGACTGGCGCTCGGCGCGGTCGACCACCGCTTCCCAGGCGTCCTCGCGATCCAATCCGCCCATCATCACGCAACTCTCGGCGGCGCGATTCGAGCGCACCCAGCGGTGCACGATGCAGCGCCGGTCGAGCTCGTACTTGGCGATCGGCTCCTCGGCCCGGCGCGTCGACATCGACGACCATAGACGCTCGAACAACCGGCGCAGCCCACGCCGGTCCGCGACGCCGGAGCCGCGCACGGCGCCCCGGGCGACGCCCCACATCTCGAACGCCCCGGGCGCCAGCGCCGGCTGAACGACCAAGGCGTCGGCGGCGGGGGCCTGGCTGGCGTACAGCACACGCCGCAGACGCTCGATCGCGTCGATCCGATTCTGTACCGCGCGCGCCGCTTCGAAGCGTTCGGCCGCGGCGTGACGATCGCGATCGTCGCGCAATCGACCCAGTGCGGACCGGGTCCGACCCGACAGTGCCTCGCGCACCAATAAGAACCCGCGCCCGTAGGCGCCGGCGTCGACCGCCGCGACGCAGGGCGCGCTGCAGCGCCGCATCTGCATGCGCCAACACGGTTCGCCCAGCGGAATCGGCTCGCAGGTGCGCAAGCGGAAGGCGTCGTTCAGCCCCTCGACGACCTGCGCGAGCTGCCGGCGTTGGACATAGGGACCGAGAAATCGCGCTTGCTCGTCGTCCGGAGAGTCCGTCATGCTGAGCGACGGAAACTCGGTACGATAATCGACGCGCAGATATACGTATCGTTCGGGAGTTGCCATCTGCCGATTGAAGGGCGGCCGCAGCGCCTGCACCAGGTCGGCTTCGTGCAGGAGAGCGGCAAACTCGGAACCGGTTCGCTCGGCGCGAACACGCACCGCAGCCGCGAGCATGCGCGCCGTCTTGCGCCGCGCCGGACTGTCGACGAAGTAGCTCGACAAACGGCTGCGAAGATCGACGCTCTTGCCGACGTAGAGCGCCCGTTCGCTCTCGTCGAGGAAGGTATAGACACCCGGCGCCGACGGGACGGAACGACGCGACGAGCGCAGCTCGTCGACGTCCCACGTGCGAACGTCATCCGAAATTGAAGCGGTCGATCGCAAGACGCCAGCCATCGCGCAGCCGAGTCGCCGCCGCGCCCAGACCTCCTACTGAAGGAAGATCTCGCGGGCGGATGGAAGCGGCTGACGGACGAAAAAATCTCCCTCCAAAGTGTGCCAATGCTGGACTTCCTTCTCGCCGTACTGCCAACACAAGAGCGCGACGTCACCGTCGATCTCGGCCGGAAAGTCGACCAGGCCCAGATCGAGCCCCTTGAACTGGCCG
>JANQHZ010001078.1 GCA_028282445.1 Candidatus Binatia bacterium
CACAACATCTACGGTCTCGCACTCAACCTCGAAGACGACAACGTCGGCGCCGCGATTTTCGGTGAGGTGGAGCAGATCGGTGAAGGCGCCGAGGTCAAGCGGACCGGCCGCATCGCCGAGGTGCCGGTCGGAGACGCTCTGCTCGGACGTGTCGTCGACGCGCTCGGTCAACCGATCGACGGCAAGGGCGCGCTCGAAACCAAGGACACCGGCCGTATCGAGATCAAGGCGCCCGGAATCGTCGCCCGCCAGCCGGTCACCGAACCTCTCCAGACCGGGATCAAGGCGATCGACGCGCTCATCCCGATCGGCCGCGGCCAGCGTGAGCTGATCATCGGCGACCGCCAGACCGGCAAGACCGCAGTCGCGATCGATACCATCATCAATCAAAAGGGCGGTGACGTGGTCTGCATTTACGTCGCCATCGGCCAAAAGCGATCGACCGTCGCCCAGGTCGTCGAGCGACTCACCCGCGCCGGCGCCATGGACTACACCATCGTCGTCGCGGCGACCGCCTCCGATCCGGCGCCGCTTCAGTTCATCGCTCCGTACTCCGGCTGCGCGATGGGTGAGTTCTTCCGCGACAACGGTCGCCACGCCCTGTGTATCTACGACGACCTTTCCAAGCAGGCGGTCGCGTACCGTCAGCTCTCCCTGCTTCTGCGACGCCCGCCGGGTCGCGAGGCGTTTCCCGGAGACGTCTTCTATCTCCACTCCCGCCTGCTCGAGCGCGCCGCGAAGATGAGCGACGAGCAGGGCGGCGGGTCGTTGACCGCTCTGCCGATCATCGAAACCCAGGCGGGCGACGTGTCGGCATATATTCCGACCAACGTCATCTCGATTACCGACGGCCAGATTTTCCTGGAGAGCGACCTTTTCTACTCCGGCGTTCGTCCGGCGGTGAACGTCGGACTCTCGGTGTCCCGCGTCGGCGGTAACGCCCAGATCAAGGCGATGAAGCAGGTGGCCGGTACACTGCGGCTCGACCTCGCACAGTTTCGCGAGATGGCAGCATTCGCGCAGTTCGGATCCGACCTCGATCCGGCGACGCAGAAGATGCTGCAACGCGGTGAGCGCTTGGTCGAGGTTCTCAAGCAGGACCAGTACGAGCCGCTGCCGGTCGAACGTCAGGTTCTCCTCATCTACGCAGCCACCAACGGCTACGTCGACGACTACGACCCGGCCGCGATTCGCAAGTTCGAGGAAGAGCTAATCCCTTTCATCGAGAACCGTCATCCCGACGTGTTCCAGTCGATCGTCGAGAAGAAGCAGATGAGCGACGAGGTGAAGGAAAAAGTCAACGCCGCGCTCGACGCCTTCAAGAAGGAATTCACCGCCTGAACAGGGCGGCGCTTCTATCCGGTTAAGAGGTTTCGATGCCCTCGCTCAAGGCAATTCGCAAACGGATCAGCTCGGTCAAGAGCACCCAGCAGATCACGCGCGCGATGCAGATGGTCGCGGCTGCAAAGCTGCGGCGTGCGCAAGACGCCGCCACCCAGGCGCGTCCGTACGCCGACAAGCTCAGCGAGCAGCTCGCTACCGTCGCGGCTCGCATTCCCGATCCCAGTACCAACCCGCTGCTCGCCGTTCGCGAGCAGGAGGCCACCGTCGACTTGATCGTCGTGACCAGCGACCGCGGACTGTGCGGCGGTTACAACGCCAACTTGCTCCGCACCTGTGAGACCTTCCTGGCGGAGAAAGCCGACGCCAACGTCCGTCTGACCGCTGTCGGCGGCAAGGGCGCGTCGTACTTTCGCAAACGCGACATCGAGATGTTCGAGGAGCACAGCGGCTTAGCTGCCGGTCCCGACCACCCTCTCGCCATGCAGCTCGGCCAACGGGTCTCGCGCGACTACGCCAAAGGCGAAACCGACGCCGTGTACGTGCTCTACAGCAAGTTTCAGTCGGCCCTGACCCAGACTCCGACGGTCGAGCGTCTGTTGCCGGTCACCGACACTGCCGACGACGATCAGAGCGAGGCCGAGCCCGAAAGCCTGGTCGAGTACATCTACGAGCCCGATCCGGCGACCTTGCTGAGCCGTCTGCTGGCCCAGTACATCAACACCCTCATCTACCGATCGTTTCTCGAGGCCAATGCGAGTGAGCAAGCGGCTCGAATGACCGCGATGGACAGCGCCACCTCCAACGCCTCGGACATGATGGATCGCTTGACCCTCGAGATGAACCGCGCTCGCCAAGCGGCGATCACCACCGAGCTGATGGAAATCGTCTCGGGCGCTGAGTCCCTCAAAGGATAGCCAGGTAAAAAGAAGGAAATCGCGAATGAGCAACGGAAAAGTCTCTCAGGTCATCGGTCCGGTCGTGGACGTCGAGTTTCCCGCTGGAAAACTCCCGCCGATCTTCAACGCCTTGCAAGTGACCAATCCCGCCGTCAGCGACGAGGAATGGAATCTCGTCATCGAGGTCGCACAGCACCTCGGTGAAAGCACGGTTCGTTGCATCGCGATGGACGCGACCGAAGGCCTCGTCCGCGGGGTCGAGGTGCGCGACACCGGCGCGCCGATTTCGGTCCCGGTCGGGCCCGCGACGCTCGGCCGGATTCTCAACGTCGTCGGCGAGCCGGTCGACGAGGCCGGCGCGGTGGAGGCGAGCTCGACCTATCCGATTCACCGCTCCGCACCTGCCTTCGTCGATCAGGCAACCGAGGTCGAGGCATTCGAAACCGGCATCAAGGTCGTCGATCTGCTCGCTCCGTACTCGCGCGGCGGAAAGATCGGCTTGTTCGGCGGAGCCGGCGTCGGCAAGACCGTCATCATCATGGAGCTGATCAACAACGTCGCCAAGCAGCACGGTGGATACTCCGTGTTCGGCGGCGTCGGAGAGCGCACCCGCGAAGGAAACGACCTCTGGCTCGAGATGAAGGAATCCGGCGTTATCGACCGCGCCACCCTGGTCTACGGACAGATGAACGAGCCTCCGGGCGCCCGTGCACGCGTGGCGCTGACCGCGCTGACCGCCGCCGAGTACTTCCGCGACGAGGAAGGAAAGGACGTCCTTCTCTTCATCGACAACATCTTCCGGTTCACCCAGGCGAACTCCGAGGTGTCGGCGCTACTCGGACGAATTCCGTCGGCGGTGGGATACCAGCCGACTCTCGCCAGCGACCTCGGTGAGCTGCAGGAGCGAATCACCACCACCACCAAGGGCTCGATCACCTCGGTGCAGGCGATTTACGTCCCGGCCGACGACTTGACCGACCCGGCGCCGGCCACCACCTTCGCCCACCTCGACGCGACGACCGTGCTCTCTCGCCAGATCGCGGAGCTCGGCATCTACCCGGCCGTCGACCCGCTCGACTCGACCTCGCGAATTCTCGATCCGAACATTCTCGGCGAGGAACACTACACGGTCGCTCGTCAGGTCCAAGAGGTGCTGCAGCGCTACAAGGATCTGCAAGACATCATCGCGATTCTCGGCATGGACGAGCTCTCCGACGAAGACCGCCAAGTGGTCGCGCGCGCCAGAAAGATCCAGCGCTTTCTCTCGCAACCCTTCCATGTCGCCGAGCAGTTCACCGGTACCCCGGGCAAGTACGTCAAGCTCGCCGACACCATTCGCGGCTTCAAAGAAGTGGTGGAAGGAAAGCACGACGACATCCCCGAGCAGGCCTTCTACATGCAGGGCACCATCGAGGAGGTCCTCGAGGCCGCCAAGGCGATGGCGGCCGAAGCCGCATAGCGAAGGCGATGGCGGCGAGATCAGAAGGAATGGCGGGATAAGTCCATGGCTGACCGATTTCAGTTACGCGTCGTCACGCCGACCAGCGAGGTCGTCAACGAGCCGGTTTTCGAAGTGTACGCGCCGGGTACCGTCGGTGAGTTCGGAATTCTTCCCGACCACGCCGCGTTCCTTTCGTCGCTCGAAATCGGAATCATCCGCTTCCGCGGAGTCGACGGGGAACGGCGTCTGGCCATCCGCGAGGGCTTCGCCGAGGTCAGCGACAACGTCATGACCGTTCTCGCCGAGGACGCCGTCGCCGAGGCTCCGGCCGATATGCTGCGAACCGAGCTCACTGCCCTGCAGGAGGTTCTCGACGACCTGTCCGTATTCGACGAGGAGTTCGAGGACACCGACGCCGAGAAGCGCTGGACCGAGGCCCGCCTCGAGCTCGCCAAGTAAAGTAAACCCGCTAATTCCTTGCAGTAGCTCAGCCTCGCGCTCGCTACGATAGACGAGCGCGGAATCCCCGCCCTTGCTGCGTTTCCCAGCAGGGGCTCGTGGAGACCCGGCCTCCGGTCGGCGGCCGTGGGTCGATGATGGACCCTGCCGGTCGGCGGTCACCCGGCCCGGTCGTCTCCCCACCGCTGGCTCTACCCTGAATCCGGGTGGCACATGCATGCACATGCATGTATTGTCGATGCATGCGCACTACGATCGAAATGTCCGACGAGGTGCGGGCGCAGCTCCTCGAGCTTGCTGCGCGGCGTGGTCTCAAGGGATTTTCCGGCCTCGTCCAGGACGCGCTGGAATCGTACCTCGAGGATCTCGAGTCGGCGGGAGAGCGCGTCCGACGTGCCTCGCTGCTCAAAGGAGCGTTTCGCGAGAAAGACGCCAACAACATGCGCGCGGTCATTCATGCACTACGCGGACTGAAATGATCTTGGCGGACTCGGACGTACTGGTCGATTTTCTCGCCGGCGTCGAACCGGGCGCGGCACGCGTCCAGCTCGAGCTCGAGTATGGGCAACTCTTCATCACACCGATTAATCGATTCGAGCTGCTCAGCGCCGCCGGCTCGGCACGCCAGAGTCGACTGATCCGACAGCTACTGGACGCCCTGCCTTGTGTTGCAATCGAGGAAGCGATGGCGGATCGCGCCGCCGAAATCTATCGAAGCTTCGCGCAAGATGCGGACCCGATCCCGATGAACGTGTGCCTGATCGCCGCAGTGGCGATCACCCGCCGCGCCCAATTGCTCACACGCGAACGCGAGGTATTTGATCGCATTCCCGACATG
Organism: Candidatus Binatia bacterium; assembly: GCA_028282445.1. GTDB lineage: Bacteria > Desulfobacterota > Binatia > HRBIN30 > CADEER01 > CADEER01. The sequence goes on from JANQHZ010001078.1 coordinate 4,979, forward strand.
GCGTTTGCCGCATTCGCCGCGCCCGATTGATCGACGTCGCTATCCGCCGGCATTTCTTGCAAGCAATTTCTCGACTTGCTGAGATGCCGGCACTCGACCCAAGGCCGAAGTCATCATGAAGCACACCGAGATCAACGATGAGCTCTACGACTATTTGGTCGCGCACGGAGACAACTCTGATCCGTTGCTCGCCGAGCTCGCCCGCGTAACCCAAGAGAAGGTCAAAGACCTCTGGATCATGCAGATCGCGCCCGAACAGGGAACGCTGATGGAGATGCTGGTCCGGATTAGCGGCGCACGCTCGGCGGTCGAGATTGGAACCTTTACCGGCTACAGCGGCATCTGCATCGCGCGCGGCTTACCCGAAGACGGTACGCTGCTGTGTTGCGACGTCAGCGACGAATGGGCGACGATCGCCCGCGAGTACTTCGAGCGGTCGGGCGTCGCCTCCAAGATCGACCTTCGCATCGCGCCCGCCCTCGAGACCATGCGCACTCTGCCGGCCGACCGTACCTTCGATTTCGCATTCATCGACGCCGATAAAGCGAATTACGAGGCCTACTACGAGGCGCTTCTCGAGCGCCTAACACCGAACGGACTGATCCTCTTCGACAACGTTCTGTGGAGCGGATCGGTGATCAACCCGCAGGATCAAAGCGACAACACGGTGGCCCTGCGCAAGCTCAACGACCGCATTGCCGCGGATGATCGGGTCCAGTCGGTCATGCTGTCGATCTCCGACGGCCTCACCCTGGTCAGAAAGCGCAGCTGAGCAGCCTCCCGCGCCGGCCGCCGCCCGTTACCATCCCGTCCATGACCTCCAAGCGCTCCGCCGACACCGTCTTCCAGCGTAGCTTCGAAGTACCCTACGCCTTCGAAACGATCAGCGAGCGCGGCTCACTGAAGCTCACCAGTGTGCTCGCCACCACGGCGCCGCGTCACTTCGACCTCTGGTTCGACGAGATCGGCGGCCCGGATTTCTTCGAAACCACCGGGGTGTTCGTGCCGGTGGTGGCCTTCGACTTCTATGTGAGCGACCACCCGATCGCCCTCGGCGAACCGTTCCAGATCGACATCACCATCCGGCTCGGTCGGCAGGTCGGCGACGACGGCGCGATCCGCCGCTTGCTCAGCGAAAGTCTGGGCGAGGTCTATTCGACCCACGCCGAGACCGGCACCCGGGTCCTCCTCGCCCGCTGCCTCAAGCACAACGTCCTCAGCCGAAACGATGCCGACCCGGCCAAGCGTCGAGTGACCGAGTTTCCCTCCAGCATGAAGATCGGTGGCACACCCGAGCGGCTTCTCTCATTTCCCAGCGTCGCCGAGATGTTGCGGGCCCCCGACGGATATTCCGAAGCGGCGAGGTTCGCCGACTCCGAACCTCACTACTGGTCGTATCAACAGACGGACATGAACCAGCACATCAACGCGATGGAATACGTCCGCGTCCTCGAGCATTTCGTCATCGACAAGATCGCGAAATCCGGCGAGTCGCCGCGCGATTTCCTGATCGAGCGGGCCCGCCTCGCCTACCGAAAGCCTTGCTTCAGCGGCGAAACCTTCCACCGCCAGGGCCGCTACCTGTCTGCTCCCGGCGAGCCTCCAACGCTGGTCTGCGCTGGGTTGCACAAGGGCGATTCGACGGATTCCGAACCGGTGGTCGCGACCCAGATGTACCTGCGGCGACGCCCGACATAGCGGCTCCGCGGAGATCTCGCTAGCCTGTTTGCATGTCGCAAGCGCAACAAACCAATCGTCTCGCCCAGGAAACCAGCCCCTACCTGCTGCAACACGCACACAACCCGGTCGACTGGTTCCCGTGGGGCGAAGAGGCCTTCGCCAAAGCTCGCAGCGAGAACAAGCCGGTTCTGCTCAGCGTCGGCTACTCCGCCTGCCATTGGTGCCACGTGATGGAGCGCGAGTCGTTCGAGAACCCGCAGATCGCGTCGCTGATGAACGAGCTCTTCGTCAACATCAAGGTCGATCGCGAGGAACGCCCCGACGTCGACCACATCTACATGAGCGCCGTTCAGATGCTGACCGGACGCGGCGGGTGGCCGATGACGGTCTTCATGAAGCCGGATGGCCAACCCTTCTACGGCGGCACGTACTTCCCGCCCGAGGAACGGCACGGCATGCCCGCGTTCCCGCGCGTCCTTCGTTTCATCGCCGACAAGTACCGAGAATCCCCGGAAGACGTCGAAAAAGCGGTCGCCGAAATCGGCGACCGCCTGCAACAGATGCAGTCGCCCAGTGGCGACGGCAGCCTTCCTCCCAACGGGATTCTCATGGACGCCGCTGCCGCCCTGGCACGCGCCTATGACGAGAGCGAGGGGGGCATCGGCGACGCGCCAAAGTTCCCCAACACGGCGCCACTCGATCTGTGGCTACGCGCATCCCATCAAAGCGGAGATTCGCGTTACACCGAGATGGTGTTGTTCACCCTGCGCAAAATGGCGCTCGGGGGCGTCTACGATCAGCTCGGCGGCGGCTTCCACCGTTACTCGGTCGATCGGCGGTGGTTGGTGCCGCATTTCGAAAAGATGCTGTACGACAACGCCCAGCTCGTGCCGCTGTACATTTCCGCCTACCAAATCAGCGGCGACGCCTTTTTCGCCGACGTCGCCCGTGACACCCTCGATTACGTCGTCCGCGAGATGACCGCTCCGAACGGGGGCTTCTACTCGACCCAAGACGCCGACAGCGAAGGCGTCGAAGGCAAATACTTCGTCTGGGAGCGCACCGAGCTGCAGACCCTTCTCGGCGAAGAGACCGCCGAAATCGCTTGCCGGTATTGGGATGTCACCGACGAGGGGAATTTCGAGGGCCACAACATCCTTCACGTCACCATCGACCACGAGCAGACCGCCCGGCTGTTCGACCGTGACGAGAAAGAGGTCGCGCAGCTCCTGGCGGAGGCTCGGCAGAAGCTCCTAGCCGCTCGATCACGACGGATCGCGCCGGATCGTGACGAAAAGATGCTGACGTCTTGGAACGGCCTGATGATTTCGGCCTTCGCCAAAGCCGCGGAAACGTTCGCCGATCCCGGCTACGCCGAGGTCACACGTAGGGCAATCGCGTTCGTCGAGTCGACCCTGAGACGAGGCGACCGACTGCTCGCAACCTGCAAGGACGGTGTCGCCAGGCTCAACGGCTATCTCGACGACTACGCGTTTTACGCCAACTCGCTGATCGACGCCTACGAAGCGCTGCAAGATCCGGACTACCTCGTCTCCGCGCGGGCGCTTTGCGACGCGATGCTGCGCCACTTCCGCGACGACAACGGCGGCTTCTTTTTCACCAGCGATGACCACGAGGAGCTCATCGTCCGATCCAAGCCTGCCTTCGACGGATCGATCCCCTCCGGGAACTCGGTCGCGGTGCACGCGCTGCTCCGCCTCTATCACCACACCGCGGTCGAGCGGTACCGCGAGCGCGCGGAAGAAACGCTGGGCTTGTTCGGGCAGATAGCCGCCGGCCAGCCCTTCGGTATGGCCAATTTGATTGCCGCGGCGGATTTCCACCAGCGCGGACCGGCGGAGATCGCGGTGGTGGTCGAGCCGTCCGCGGCGGCGACCGACCCTCTTCTCCACCAGGTGCGATCGACCTACATCCCCAATCGAACCCTGGCCGTGCTCGACCCCGATCCGAGCTCGCCGCGTCCTGAGCTCTTCGCCGGCAAGGGGCAGGTCGACAACCGTACGACTGCGTACGTCTGCCACCGCCGAACTTGCTCCCAACCCGTTAATCGTTGGGAGGAGCTAGCGCCGCTGTTGCCGGTCTGAGCCCAGGAAGTCGCCGCCGTGGAGTATCCCGACAAACGCCAGCTCGATCCCACCACCAAACGCGCCAAGAAGCTCCTAGCCGAGTGCGTCGACGCCGCCAACGCCCTGCTCGACCACGAGGCGACGGTCGGTGACCTGAAGATCGTCAGGACCGTGTTACGCGAGATGGCGGCCGGTTTTCGGGTATTCGCGCCGTATGCCGACCGTCACAAGATCACGGTATTCGGGTCGGCCCGGACATTGCCGGAAGACGCCGATTACAAGCTCGCGGTCGACTTCGGAAGACGCATGGCCGAGGCGGGGTTCATGGTCATCAGCGGCGGTGGACCCGGCATCATGCAGGCGTGCCTGGAAGGTGCGCGCCGCGAGAATTCCTTCGGTGTCGGGATCGAGCTGCCCTTCGAACAGTCGGTCAACGCCGTCATCGCCGGAGACACCAAGGTGGCGATGTTCAAGTACTTCTTCACGCGGAAACTGTTCTTCCTCAAGGAGGCCGAAGCGGTCGCGCTCTTCCCCGGCGGCTTCGGGACCCAGGACGAGGGCTACGAAACTCTGACCCTAGTGCAGACCGGTAAGGCGCAACCGATGCCGATCGTCTGCCTGGAATCCCCCGGCGGTTCGTATTGGAGAAGCTGGGAGAGCTTCGTGCGAAAAGACCTCCTCGACAACGGTTTGATCAGCGAGCAGGACCTGTGTCTCTTCAAGATTAGCGACGACATCGGCGAGGCAGTCGACGAGGTGACGGGATTCTACCGCGTCTACAACTCCTCGCGCTGGGTGCGCAACCGCCTGGTTCTACGCCTGCATCACAAACTAGCCGACGAGGTCGTCGAGCAGATCAACGACCAGTTCTCCGACATCCTGAAGAAGGGGCGCTTCGAACAACGCCAGGCTTTTTCGATCGAACGCGACGATCCCCACGTCTGGAACTTGCCGCGGCTGGCGTTTCACTTCGATCGGCACCAGTTCGGACGACTTCGCCAACTGATCGACTACATCAATCGGGCGTGAAGGCAGGGCCCTCGGCCGACCCTGACCTCACCATACGCACCCGCATCGGCTCGACAGCTTCGCCGCAATCGTCGCAAACCAAGGACGTAGGGCGGCCCTTGGGCCGCCGAACACGGTTGACCGCGCCACCCCGGCTTCCCGGTTCGGTCTTAAACGCGCAGACGCAGCAGGCGATCCGCATCCAGCATTTTCTCGCGGATCGGCACGCCGATCGGACACTGATTGGTGCAAGGCGCCGTACAAGTCACGCAGCGACTTGCGTTGTCGGCTTCGTCGAGCTTGGCGTAGAGCCGCATGCCCTCTTTCTCCCAACCGTAGTCCTTGAAGTACATGCGGTAGCGAAGGATGTCGTTGATCGCGAGATCCTTGTCGCACGAGTCCAAACAGAGCCCGCAATGAGGCTGGCAGTAGTCGCCCTTGGTCAGCTCGTCGTATCGCTCGAGGAGCGCTACGTCCGAATCTCGTACGTCCTGACCCGAGGCATAGAGGTATTCGTCGACGTGCTGAAGCTTCGAGAAGGACACGACCAGACAAGACACCGACGGATTCGACAGCACCCAACGGAAAGCTGCCTGCGAGTAGGCACCGGCTTCCTCCCGGAAGTCCGCGAGATTGGTGTGGAGCGCTCCCTTGAGCGTCTTCATCGCGACGACTCCGACATCGGCTTTCTTCGCCTTCTCGAGAATGTGCGCGAAGTTCGGATACATCCCGAAGTGGTAAGCCAACATCATGACGTCGAATCGGCCCGAATCGATCGCCGCGTTGGCCACTTCTTCGAGATTCGGGGTGTGCGTGCTAACGCCGAGGAATCGTGCCTTGCCCTGCTCCTTCAGCCGATCGAAGGCTTCGTGCATGTTCGGCGCCATCAGCCGGTCGAGCCGGTCGCACGAGTGGATGTGCACGAGGTCGATATAATCGGTGTTGAGCCTCTGTAGGCTGCCTTCGACGGCTCGGATGATCTCCGGAACCGGCGTCTCGTTGGGGAGATGCCCGGCAGCGACACAAAACTTCGTTGCGAGAAAGAGATCCTCTCGGCGAACGTCCTTGATCGCCTCACCGAGCTCGAGCTCGGACCCATGCTCGGAGTAATCGGGAGCGGTATCGAAATAGTTAACGCCTCGCTCGATCGCCAACTTGGCGACCTCGCGACCCTGAAAGCGCCCCGTTCCTACCGCAATATCCGAAACCATCGCGTCGGTGCGCCCCAGACGACGCTTCTTGGCGATGCGCGATCCTTCCCAAGCCGGCAGCACGG
>JANQHZ010000178.1 GCA_028282445.1 Candidatus Binatia bacterium
GCCGGCTACGGCGGCGACTTCGACGGTTGCGGCGAAGGAGCTTGTGCGACGCGCTACCTCAAGCAGCTCGATCGGCGACGGGTGGAAGTCTCGCAGCGCGACCTCGCCTACATTCGGGCGCTCTACGACGCCGGCGTCGAGGCGACCGATCACCAGGTCGGACGTTTGCTGGACACGCTCGAGAGGCTCGGCGTGCTGGACGATACCCTGGTCGTCGTGACCTCCGACCACGGTGAGGAGTTTCGCGAGCACGGGCGATTCATCCATACCCAGCTCTACGAAGAGATCGCTCGCGTACCGTTGATCTTCAGATTGCCGGCGCGCGCGCGATCCGTCGGTTCGAGCGACCATCCGGTCGAGTTGCTCGACGTCATGCCGACCATTCTCGACCTGATCGGGATCGACGCCGAGGACTCCATGCAGGGGCGTACACTGCTGCCGCTCATGCGCGGACGGGCGGTCGAATCGAAACCGGTATTTCTTACCGGTCAGAACCTGACCGGCGTCGTCGATTGGCCTTGGAAGCTGCTCCGCGGCAGCGGACCGGACGAGCTCTACAACTTGGCCGACGATCCCAGCGAGCGCCGCAACTTGATTCGGGAGCGCCCCGACCAGTCCAAACGCTTGGCGCGGTTGCTGGAAGATTGGCAACGGGCCGCGGTACCGACCGGGAGGGATTCCGCCGCCACCGTGGACACCGACGCTGCGGACTTGGAACGTCTGCGGGCGCTCGGCTACGTCGACTGAATGTCTCGCGCGCCATCGAGTGCCTCGATGGCGCGGCGCATTCCATCTTCGGTCGCGATCTGCGGCTCCCATCCGAGGCCTCGAAGCTTCGCGTTGGAGAACTTCCACTCGTATCCGAAGGCCTTGACGTCGGACGTGCGCAGGAGAGGCTCGCCGCGGGCGAACAGTTGCGAAGCCTTGGCACCGAGCCGGGCGAGCGTGGGCGGGATATGGCGGGTTGGTTGCTTGCAGCCGATCGCGGTCGCGATCCGGTTGCAGACTTCCTGTAGTGTCGGGCCGTCGTCGCCGTCGTAGGCGAGGTAGCCCTCGCCGAGTGTGTCGGATCGGCCGGCGACCAGGACGCAGGCGTCGATCAGGTTGTCGATGTAGACCCAGGGCAGCCACAGGTCGCGCTGCCAGAACATCATGGAGCCGTCGCGGATCGCCGCTGCGAGCGACGGGAAGAAGGCTCGGTCGCCGGGACCGTAGACCCAACCCGGGTAGACGACCGAAAGCGGAAGGCCGCGTTCGCGGTGGAAGCGCCACAACCAGACCTCGGCTTCGATCTTGGTGTCCTGGTAGGGCTCGTTCCACTCCCGAAACGGCGACGACTCGTCGAGCGGTCGATCGTCTCGCGGCAACCCGAAGACATCGCTGGTGCTGAGGTGAATGAAGCGGTCGATTCCGCGCAGGAAGGCCGCCTCCGCCAAGTTGCGGGTGCCGTCGACGTTGACCCGCCGGTACGCCTCGATTGGCGCCCATGCGTGAACCAGAGCGGCGGCGTGGAACACCCGGCCGATGTCGTCGCAGACCGCGTCGACGGCGTCTCTGTCCGTGATGTCCGCCGTGACGATCTGGAGCTGCTCGCTGTCGAGTCGGCGGAGCTCGCTTGTGCCCGGGTCATCTGCGAGGACGACGGCGCGAACGTGCTCGCCGTTGGTGAGTAATCGACGAACGAGCGCCTGCCCGATAAATCCCGTGGCGCCTGTGACCAGGTTCAGCACGTCTAGCAACCCGTTGAAAAAGTAACGCGCGCTGCAAATGACTGTCTTGAGCCAGCTCTGCGTTGCCGAGTCCTCAACAAAAGCATCGGCTTTGCCTCCGGTTCGGCGCCTTGATCTGACTCAAGACACCTCATTTTCGCCTGCACGCTACTTTTTCAACGCGCTGCTAGTAGAAACAGTAGCCGAGCCCGCGGTAGGTGCGTGCACGGCCGACCTTCTCGCCGTTCTCGATCAGCAGGTAGTCATTAAATCGTTCGGCGATCTCCCCGGCTTTCGAGGGCCGGAAGAAGACCGGGTCGCCTGGCTTCAATGATCCCCGCATCGCCTTCGGCACCGAGAGCGGAGTCTGTACCTCGCCGAAGCCCTCGACCTTGTCGGGCTTCAGCCCGGCGGGAAGGAAGGGAACGGGCGATTTGTCGGCGTCATTGGTACCGCTCGCGATGAAGCCGCCGCTTTGGCAGGTGATGCGGTCGGACTGCGGGATGCGGGTGACCTGAAGTGCGAAGCAAAAGGCCGGCTGGTTCTGGTTGTCGGCGTAGTAATCGAACAGGTGCGACTGCAGAAAGCCGGACCCGGCGGTGACCTCGGTCACCCAGTCTTCGTCGCTGGTGCTGCGGATGGAGCCGGTGCCGCCACCGTTGAAGAAGTCGATCTTCACCCCACGCCGCACGAGCAGCTCGGCGGCGGCGCGTCTTTTGGCGGCAACGTCTTTGACCGATTGGGTCTTGATCAGCTTCTTGGCCGGGTTCAGCAACGGCGCGAAGGGATTCTCGTCGCCGACCCCTGCGATCTGCGCTTCGTACCCCATGACGCCTGACAGTCGTAGCTCCTGGCGCGAAAGGATCTCGTCGAGCAGCTGCTCGAAATCATCGGTCGCGCGGATCGGCGAGCGCTGTGCGCCGATGTGGAGCTTGCCCGGGCGCCACGACATGTCGTGGTCGATGCACACCCGCAGCGGAGACTTCTCGCCGCTCTCGGCCCAGTAGTCGGCCAGCATCGCTACGTGGGTTGCTGAGTCGACCATCAGGGTCACGGTCTTCCCCTCGGCGGCCATCGCGCGAGCGACGTCCAGATCCGATCGCTGTACCGTCGGATAGGCGACCAGGAGATCGTCGAATCCTTCCGACGCGAGCAGTCGGGCCTCTGGCACCGAAAAGCACATGAGGCCGCGAAAGTGCTCGCCGCCGACAGCGAGAATTCGCTTGAGTAGATCGGGAACGCGCACCGACTTCGACGCGACGCGGAGGTTCTTGCCGTGTCGCTTTGCAACCTCGGACAATCTGGCGACGTTTGCATCGAGCACGTCGAGATCGACCACCATGGTCGGCAAAGGCTCGTCGCGGACGAGCTCCGCCAGCTTGCGATAGTTATCGAGCGCCATCCGTTGGTTCTTGCGGTTGCCGGTGAACCACCGGGTCCCATCCCATCTTGGAGAAGACATGGCCCCCGCCGATGTCCGAATAGTACAGGGTCATGAGGAAGCCCTTGATGCCGACGTTCGCCATGCGCAGCAAACCGGCGACTGGTTCCGGAGCGTTTTCGTGTCGGTCGGTCATCGCGAACAGTTTGCGGATGAGAGGTCGCGGCAAGATGGCGCACAGAGTCAGCACGCCTTTCAAACCGGCGCGGTCGTCGGAGTACATGCTCACGAGTATGCGATCGGCGTATTCCGCGCAGCCGGATTCGCTGAAAGAGGGCATGTCGCCGTCGCCCGGGATTAGCGCGTCGCCGAGACGAAGGAGTCCCCGCTGCTGGGTCGCCGAAAGGGTCGACATCAGTCGGCGCCTTGGACGATTTTGTCGGCGGCGCGGCACGACAGCGCCATGATCGTGAACGACGGATTGATGCCGGGCGCGTTGGGAAATGCGCTCGAATCGGCGACGTGAATGTTGTCAAAACCGTGCAGATGAAAATCGGGGGTAGCGACGGAGCGCGTCGGATCCGTACCGATGTTGCAGCCGCCCATCAGGTGAAGTCCGATGGCCAGGTTTCCCTTGATGATTTCCGTCGCCCCGGTCGACTCGAAAATGTTGTGGATTGCTTCGAGGCCGCGGTCTCGGCGACGCCGGTCTTCCTCGTTGAGTGTCTTGTCGACGATCGGTTTTCCGGAGGAGCTCACGGTGATTCTGCCCGGGTTGGTGTCGCGCACCGCCACTTCGACGCAGCCCATGTGCGTGATGGCGCGCATCCGCTGCATGTGCTCGCGGCCGAGGGCGGGGACGAGCATGGCGACCGCCACCGGACTGGCGAAGACGTTCTCCAACTTGAAGCCATTGGCGCGAAACGTCGGATCGGCGGATCTGTAGGATTGCAAAGGTCCGTGGTGACCGTTGACCGGCTCGTCGTACAAACCCAGGCACATGAATTGGGGGTGGGTGTAGAAGTTGTGCCCGAGCGCCGGGAGTTGTTTCTCCAGTCCCGACATCAGAAGCAGTCGCGAATTGCCGATTGCGCCGGCGGCAAGCACTAATCGACGGCCGCGATACACCGATTCTCTGCCGTCGCCGCCGCGGCCGATCACGGTGACCAGGTCCTTCCTGGGGTCTACGTGAATCGCTTCGAACTCCGGCACGAGATCGAGCCCCGCCGCGCGCGCCTTGGGGATGAGCGTGACGGCGGTACTTTGTTTGCTGTCGATCGGGCAGCCGCGCAGACACTCGATGCAACAGTTGCCGTCTTCGAACCGGCAGTCTCGATGGGCGCGCTCTAGTGGCGCATATTGGTAGCCGTTCTTCTCGAAACCTTCGCGAAAGATCTTACCATTGCCGTTGGCGTACTCCTCCGGCACGGTTTTAATCGAGATTTGCTCGGCAGCGGCGTCGTACCACGGGTCCATCTCCGCGCGGTTGAAGTACGAAACTCCGGAAGCCTCTCGCCAGCTGTCGAAGGCGTCGTCGTCGAAGCGGTCGACCAGGGCTTGGTTGACGATCGAGCCGCCGCCGACTCCTTTCGGCCTGAGCAGCCCGAGGCTGGCGTTCTTGTTGAGCTCGATGCCGCCGCCCCAATAAAGTAGTGCGTTGGCGTCGAGCTCATTGTCCGGGTACTGGCCGCTGGGAAAAGAGCGGCCGGCTTCGAGCAGGGCGCATTTCATCCCGGCCTCAGTCAGGGCATTGGCGATGAATCCGCCGGAAACCCCAGCCCCGACGATCAGCGCGTCGTAGATAGTGTTGTTGGACATCGGGCGCAGAGCATAAAGGGCCGTTCCGAGGTGGGCAACTGCGATCGCAGCGCATCACCGGCTTCTTGGAGCCGCGGCTTGGCTTTGACCGTCCACCCCGGCACGGCTATTCGATTCGGATGTTCAGGACGATCGGGATCTGGATGGCCCTAGTGGTGGTCGCCGCCGGCTGCGCTTCGGTGGATAGCGAGACGCGTCGTGGCAAACGAGTACTGCGCACCGGTCAACAGACTCGGGCGCTCGATGCGTTCGGCGACGACCTCGACCACGCGGTCGAGATCGCGGACGGGGTTTTTCAGGCGCGCGCCATCGGCAACTCCCACCTGATCGTGACGCCGGCCGGAAACGTCGTCGTCGACACCGGACTCCCCAACGAATCGAAGAGGCAGAAGCAGCTACTCGAGGCGGCCGACGCCGGCGCGGTGAAGTATGTCATCCTGACCCACCCCCACATGGATCACATCGGCGGCACCGATCGTTGGAAAGCGGACGGCGCCGAGGTGATTGCGCACCGAGAGTTTCCGGTGACGCAGCGCTACTTGAAGGACGCCGCACCATTCTTCCTGCGGCGCAATCGCGTGTTCTATCCGGAATCGGTTCCGGACGTAGATCGGATGCTGACCCGCATGGCGGTCGAAATGCTCTATCCGACCTTCGAGCCCACCTTGTTGATCGACGAGCCCTACTCGTTCGAGCTCGGCGGCGAACGCTTCGAAGTCATCCCGACGCCGGGAGCCGAAGGGACGGACGCGATCTCTCTCTGGCTCCCGGAGCGGAAGATTCTGTTCACTGGCGATACGCTCGGGCCACTCTTCCCGATGTTTCCCAACCTCTACACGATTCGCGGTGAGAAGATCCGTTTTCCGCTTCCCTATGTGGAGACCCTCGACAAGATGATCGCGCTCGAGCCCGAGATGCTGGTGCCGAGTCACTTCGAGCCGATTCGCGGCGCCGAGCAAATCCAGACGGATCTGCGCAAGATTCGCGACGCCGTCATGTACGTTCACGACGCGACCGTGGAGGGGATGAACGACGGCAAGGATGTCTACACGCTGATGCGTGAGATTCGCTTGCCGCCCGAGCTCGATCTGAGCGAGGGGCATGGCAAGGTTTCTTGGTCGGTTCGCGCCATCTGGGAGGGGTACGCCGGCTGGTTTCATTTCTCGTCCACCACCGAGCTCTACGATGTTCCGATTACCGAAGTCGCGCCGGACCTGGTGGAGTTGGCGGGAGGAGCCGACGCCCTGGCCAAGCGGGCACGGACGCACATCGAAGCTGGACGACCTCTGCACGCGTTGCATCTGACCGATCTGGCGCTGGAGGCGGAGCCGGGGGACGATGCGGCGCTGCGTGGCCGTCTCGATGCGCTGACGATCCTGCTGGAGCGCAGCGGCGATGAGAATCACTCCGAGGTGATGTGGCTGCAGCACGAGATCGCGGCGACGGAGAAGGCCCTGGGGCGGTGACCCGGGATCCACTCCTGCGACCGTTGCGCCGCTTGGTCGCGATGGTCGTCTGCGCGGTCGTCACGGTGTCTTGCGGCGGCGAGCACGAGGGGCCCGGCGAAGTGACGCGCCAATCGCTTTCGGCGCGGGCGGTCGGGCAGCGCATGCAGCGTCAGTTCGGCTCGCGACTGGGAGGCGGCAGCGGCAAACAAATCCTCTTTGGCGACCTTCACGTCCACAGCACTTTTTCGATGGATGCCTTCGCTCTGAGCTTGCCGCTGCGCGGCGGTGAGGGAGCCCATCCGCCGGCCGATGCATGCGACTTTGCGCGCTACTGTGCGGGGTTGGACTTCTTCAGCATCAACGATCACGCCGAGAACCTGACCCCGCAACACTGGCGGGAAACCAAGCAGTCGATCCGGGACTGCAATGCGGTTGCCGCGGACCCCGCCAATCCCGATCTGGTGGCGTTCCTCGGATGGGAATGGACCCAGGTCGGGACCGACCCTTCGAACCACTACGGGCACAAGAACGTCGTCCTGCTCGAGACTGCCGAGGAAGCGGTCCCCATGCGGCCGATCGCAGCAATCCGACCCGAGTTCCAGCGTCTGCCGATTCCGTTCTGGGCGAAGATGGTCATGCCGCTGATGGACTTTGCCAATCGGCAGCGTTACCGCGACTTCTTTCACTTATTGAAGGAGATCGAGGACGTCCCGGCTTGTCCCGACGAAGCCGACCCGGCCACGCTCTCGGCGGAATGCCGCGAGGGCGTACGAACCCCACGGGAGCTCTTCGAGCGCCTCGATCGCCTGGGCGGCGAGAGTATGGTGATTCCCCACGGCACGACCTGGGGACTCAGCACGCCACCCGCGAGCTCGATCGATCTTCAGCTCGGCGATCAGCACGATCCGTCGCGACAGCTCTTGTTCGAGGTCTACTCGGGGCACGGCAACGCCGAGGAGTCGCGCGACTGGCGCGCGGTCGGCGTCGGTGATGGAGCGGCCGCGTGTCCGCAGCCCCGTGACGACTACGAAGCTTGCTGTTGGCGCGCCGGCGAGATCATTCGCTCGCGTTGCGAGCGCCCGGGCTCTGCCGAATGCGAGGCTCTGGTCGAAGAGGCGCGGGCGAATTACATCGCGGCCGGCGTTGCCGGCCACCGAACCGTTCCCGGTGCGACGGTGGAGGACTGGCTCGATTGCGGCCAGTGTCGGGACTGCTTCATGCCTGCTTTCGACTACCGCCCCGGAATGTCTGCGCAGTATGCACTCAGTCGGGCCACGACAGGTCCGGGCGGGCGGTTTCGCTTCGGATTGATCGCTTCCAGCGATACGCACAGCGCCCGCGCCGGCAAGGGCTACAAGGAGATCGACCGCCTGCGCATGACCGACTTCGGCCTCGGCTCGACCTTTGGCACCGCTTGGCGCGGTCGCGAGGAACCGTCGCCGCAATCGCGCCGGGTCGTGCTCGACCAGCTTCCGCTCGATCAGCGTCGCTACGGCGAACGCGGCGTTTCGTTCATCGTCGGCGGCGGATTGGTCGCGGTGCACGCGGCCGATCGCAGTCGCGGTGAGATCTGGCGGGCGTTGAAGCGGAAAGAAGTGTACGGCACCAGCGGTCCGCGCATCTTGCTTTGGTTCGACGCCGAAACCGACGAGGGCGTGTATCCGATGGGCAGTGAGATCGATTACCAGACGTCACCGCGGTTCCGCGTTGCCGCGGTGGGATCGTTCGAGCAGGCCCCCGGATGCCCGCCCGAAGCCGCAAGCGCCTTGTCGCCGCAACGGTTGGACCGCTTGTGCGGGACGGAGTGCTACAATCCCGGCGGCCGGCGACTGAAGATCGAGCGCATCGAAGTCGTGCGCATCCGACCCGGGGCGGATACACCGACCGACGATCCCTGGCTGACCCATGAGTGCGCCGACGATCCGGCCGGCTGCGTTGTCGAGTTCGACGATCCCGACTACGCCGAGAACAGCCGCGAGACGGTGTACTACGTGCGCGCGCTGCAGGAACCGACGCAGGCGATCAACGCGGCGGGACTGCGCTGCACCTACGACGCGAACGGCAAGTGTGTCGCAGTCGACCCTTGCTACGGCGACGAGCGCACGGCTGCGGACGATGACTGTCTCGCCGACACCATGGAAAGGGCGTGGTCATCGCCCATCTTCGTCGCGCCGCCCGCGTAGTGACCGCCGGCAGCGAGCCGACGCTTTACTTGCAGACGCCGCCACCGAGCAGTTGCACCGGTTCGCAGTCGTAGATCAGCCGGCCGACTTCGCCGTGTTGCCAGTCGAGCGGTCGGATCGCGTGCGGCGGCGGCATGCCGGGCGCCGGCGTGTCCTGCATGTCGTCGAGGGCGAGTGGATAGGTCGCCCAATCTTTCGGCGCGCGCCATCCCGGCGGTGGTACCAGCTCGTGGCGTGTGCCGGAGATCGGGTACATCTGCCGCCAGACGTGGATTGCATCGGCCATCTCGTTGGCGATCTCCGCATGCTCGTTGATCAAGTTGTTGTACTCGTTGGGATCGTCGTCGATGCGAAAGAGGTAGCTCGAGACGTCGGCCGACAGTAGACCTTGGCGCACCTCCTGGACCAACTTCCACTCGTCGTTGAAGGCGGTGAGGTTGAAGGTGCCGCTGATCGGCGTCTCGGAGGCGAAGAAGAGATACTCTCTGCGTGCGACCGGCTTTCCGTCGCGGATGGCGGTCCACATCGGACGACCGTCGAGCGCGCGATCGTTACCGGTTTCGATCCCGGCCGCTTGCGCAAGGGTGGGGAAGACGTCCATGGCCGAGAGGATTCCGGAGTACTTGCCGCCGCCCTTGATGACGGCCGGCCATCGCAGTGCGGCGACGACACGGATACCGCCCTCGAAGGTTTCTCCCTTGCCGCCGCGTAGCGGCGCGTTGTCGGCACCGCCGGTGGCGTAGGCGGCGCCGCCGTTGTCGCTCAGGAACAACACGATCGTATCCTGGGCGATGCCCTCGTCGTCCAGGGTGTCGAGCACTCTGCCGATCGCCTGATCCATCGCGTCGACCACCGCCGCGTACATCGGTCGAGCGCTCGGTTGCAGCATCAGCTTACTGATCAGCCGGGTCTGGTCGGTCTGCCGACTGCGTGCCTTCGGGCGATCGTCGACGATGTCGGCGTACTTGCGTTTGAGGTCTTCCGGTGCGTCGAGCGGCGTGTGTGGCGCGATGAAGGGCATGTAGAGAAAGAACGGTTTCTCCTTGTCGCGCGCGCGGATCCACCGTTCGGCTTCGTCGGCGAGCAGGAAGGTTTCGTAGCCTTCGGCTTCGATCGAGCGGCCGTTGACCTGGAAATCGCGCCCACCCTGGTTTCCGAACGGCGGAAAGTACCCGACCTCGGTGTGCAGGTGGCCGTAAAAGTGTTCGAAGCCGCGCTGGTTCGGGTGGTAGGTCATCTGAGCGTGTCCGAGGTGCCACTTGCCTACCATCGCGGTTTGGTAGCCGGCGGCGGCGAAGCTCTCGGGCATGAAATGCTCGTCGGGGTGAATGCCGTTGTTGTGCCACGGCATGATCACGCCGTAGGCGACACCGAGCCGCATCGGGTCGCGCCCGGTCATCAGAGCGGCACGTGTCGGCGAGCAGATCGGGGTAGTGTAGAAGCGGCTCAGCTCGACGCCCTCGCGGGCGATGCGGTCGAGCGACGGAGTTTCGATCTGCGTTTGGCCGTGGAAGCCGACGTCGGCCCAGCCGAGATCGTCGGCGACGAAGATGATGACATTGGGGCGGTCGCTCGCCGCGTTCTCGGCGCCGGCGAGAATCGCGACCATGGTGACCAGTACGGTGAGGAGTTTCAGCTCGGCCCGTGG
The DNA here is from genome assembly GCA_028282445.1 of Candidatus Binatia bacterium. Lineage (GTDB taxonomy): Bacteria > Desulfobacterota > Binatia > HRBIN30 > CADEER01 > CADEER01. The sequence continues at coordinate 10,188 of JANQHZ010000178.1, forward strand.
GTTTTTCATCGAGGGAAAACATAGGTCCGCGCGACGACCTTGGGCAAACCGGGAGCCCCGGGTCGCGCCAAGAACGGGACCATGGCTACTCCGCGACCACCGGCATGCTTTCGGCGCCATTTGATCGAGGATAGCCTCGGACGAGCATGGTCACGCGTGTTCTCACCATCGCCGGCTCCGACTCAGGGGGCGGTGCGGGGATACAAGCCGATCTCAAGACCGTCGGGGCTCTCGGCGGACATGGGATGTCGGCGATCACCGCGTTGACCGCTCAGAACACCGTCGGCGTCAGCGGGGTGCATCCCGTGCCGGTGGAGTTCGTGCGGCTGCAGATCGAAACCGTGGTCGACGATATCGGGGTGGATTCGATCAAGACGGGCATGCTGCCGAGCGCGGACATTGTTACGGAAGTAGCCGCGACGCTGGCAGGCCTTGGATCGACGCCGATCGTCGTTGATCCGGTTCTGACGGCGGAGAGCGGTGCGGTGTTGGTGGAAGGGTCGGCGGAGAGGGCGCTGCTCGAGCAACTGATCCCGCGGGCGACTTTGGCAACGCCGAACGCCGTCGAGGCCGGAAGACTGGTCGAGATGAAGATCGAGAGCGTCGCCGATCAGCGGACTGCTGCGCGGCGATTGGTGGAGCGTGGCGCCCGGGCTGTGTTGGTCAAGGGCGGCCACCTGCCGGGCGAGGTCGCGACCGACGTGTTGCTGGTGGACGGGAAGATTCACGAGCTTACCGGCCCGTGGCTGGATGCCGAGAACACCCACGGCACTGGTTGCATGCTCGCTTCGGCGATTGCCTACCACCTCGGGACGGGGGAAGATCTCGTGACTTCGGCCACGCTGGGCAAGGCTTTCGTTAGCGGCGCGATCGCCGCCGGCCTCGCGATCGGCGCCGGCCCCGGACCGGCCAACCCCTTCTGGAAAACGAAACTCTAGCCGCCAGAGTCCATGCCGCCGCGGACGCGCTCGAAGAACCCGAAGATGCGCTGCGCGTTGGCGCCGACGTCGCCTTTGCCGTCGCGTGACTTGGATCGCATGTGTACGGCCGAGCCGTCGGCCGCCGGCCGAATCTCGATCACGAAGTCGTCCTTGAATCGAAACAGCCAGGTGGTGTCGATGCCCTCGATCACCAGCTTGCCGGGGTCGGCGAGGGTGATCTCCCAGGACTCGACGGCCTTCGCCGCTTCGTAGACCCGCGCGAACGCTTCTCCCGGATCCATCGACAGCAAAAGCGGCTCGATCTTGCCGTATCCGCTCAGCTGCTGTTCAGCAAACTCCGGCGGGTAGGACATGTCGCGGTCCTTGTTGCCGTCGAGCCGCAGTGCCTGGGTGAACTTCGGAGGTTTCACCGTATCGGTGGTGATATCGTTGATACGGGGCAGCCCGGAGCCGCGGCTGGCGGATAGAAGAATCGGCCCGAGCACCAGCATCGCAGCGATGATTCCACCGAGAGCCGGGCCTCGGTTCGCCTGCTTCCCACCCAGCAGAGAGATCGCTCCGGTGACCAGGGCGATGACCGCGTCGAGCAGCCCAATCGCCAGGATCGCGAAGCCGATCATCGGCGAGACGATTTCGAAATGAGCGAAAAGCGGGCCGACAACGGCTGCGACGAAACCGAAGCCCCCGCACCACAGGGCGATTCTCGACAACAAGGAAGGTTGGTCGTTCACCCCATCAGGCAAATCAGCGAAAGCGCGGCTTGTCAAAGCTGAACGCGGCCGAGGTGCTCGATTGCCCTGAGTGCCGGCGGCCATGTCCGCTACAACGGCTCCGGATCACGCTCTTCCCCTCGCTATAGATTTGCAATTCAAGCTTGGGGTTTCGATTCTCCCTACCGTTCTTCACCGCTGCCACTAGTCTTCGAATCGTCCGGAGAATCTGCGGGGCCGTTGAGTTCGGCGAGGAGTCGGCCGGCGATCCTCGCCGTTCGATCGCTGTGCGCCATGACCTCGACCTCCTCGAGAAGCTGACGCGCTCGATCTTTGAAGTCGATCGCCATGTAGAATTGAGACAGCTGGAGGGTGATCTGGGTGTTCGATGGTAGCAGGGCGTGAGCCTCCTCGAGCGACTTTGCGGCTTCGACCAGATCGCCGTCGTGGTAACGCGCGAGCCCGACTCCCAGGTGGCAAGCGGGCAAGTTTGCATCCAACTCGAGGCAACGGTTGTAGTGACGCTCCGCTTCGCGCGCTAGCTCGTAGCCTGCTGACTCACCGACGTTGCTCTGCCTCGATCGCATTGCAAGGTAGTCCGCGTAGGCCAACTCGAGCCGTGGGTCCTGCGCCTCCAGCTCCAGCGCCTTCTCGAGATGCGCTTCGCCGCCCGCTTCCCCGAGCCGGATCATCGCGACGCCGCATCCAGCGTGGGCGGGAGCCAAGCGGGGGTCGACCGCAAGTGCCTTACGAAATAGGCGCAGAGAAAGCTCGTCGGAGGCTTGGTCGACCGATGAAAGCAGGAGCCACCCGAGCCGGCTCAAGGCTCTAGCTTGCGGCAGCGGACGGGCGCCGACCTCGATGCGTTTCTCGAACTTCTCCCGCTTCAGCCTAAAGTACTTCGTTTTGCGCTGGTACTTCGCGAGAAGCTGGTCGACCGACGCGTAGTCCGCCTCAAAGGCTGCCTCGAAAGCTTCCGCGGTGGGACGTCCGGAGTTCCACCACCGCAAAAAGCGCAGCAGTTGCTCGTGTCGGCCTTTCTCGAAGTGCAGATAGTGTGTCAGGAGCCAGGACTTGGCGTAGAACTTCTGGGCCCGGGCGGTGTGCCATCCGCTCGTATTCCTGGCGGTCACGACGTCCTTCAACGGCAGAGCTGGAGGCTCGAGAAGCCATGCGGCGTTCGAGGGAGGGCGCCCGAGGTCAACCCATTTCCCCTTTGTCCCAACGGTGCTCAGCAGCTCCGCGACCCCCTCATTGTACCACCGCGGATACGCGAAGCGGGAGTTGTACATCAGGAAATGCACGTACTCGTGCTGGGCGACCTCTGCGCCCTTGAGGACGTCGGCTTGGATCACCGCGTAGTTCGCACTGGCCTGAGCGCGAAAGTAGCCGACGACGTTCTTGGAGAGCGTCGTCGCGAAAGCGGAGAATGTCGATTCATTACGAAAAACGAAAACGAAGGTGGGGACGTGCGATTCAGTATCCCCCACACTCGTCGTGCCGAGGACGACGTTCCGGAACAGTTCGAGGGACCGCGCGATGTCCTCGGTGCGCCTGCGCGAGGCATTGCTGGTGATCGTAAAGTTCTCGGTCGAAACTTCCAGCCATGATTCGGCGCTCAGGTTTTCCTCGGTAGTACGGAACACCGCGCACGCCGACAAAAGAGCGCTCGATGCCAGTAGCAGTGCCAAGGCTCGCCGGGGCTTCCGTTTGATCAACGGCATGCCCTCGTATCCAAAACAGGCTCACCGAGGTCAACTGGACGCCTCGCGCTGTCCGTCGCCGGAAATTTGATGGCCGAGATCCGACGGCGCCTGGCTCCTGGAGCTGGATCCTGCCTACCCGGCAGCCGTCCGCTGCTGGAGAACACGAAGGAGCGCCGCAAACTGGTAGGCACTCATCGCAACCATCCAAACGAGAGCAACCAGGACCGGAGCCGACTCGCCCGCGTACACGGCGCCGGCGGCGTTACCGACCAATAGGGACAGAATGGCCACCCATGCCGGAGCGAGCACGGCCATCATTCCGCGCGCGACCTGCGGTCGATCGTCGTGAGGGAGACTCGCAAAGGCTCGCCGGGAACGCACCGTGTCGACGATCCAATGCACCGCGAGCGCGGCACTGGAGCAACGCCACGCCAACGCTTCGGGAGCTCCGAGCTGGTAGAGAAGGATCGGTACGAACGAGAACAGCAGGCCGGCAATGCTCAACCGGAGCAGACGAGCTCATGGCAACGTCGGACACTCCTCCGGGGCTGGGGCTTTCTTGGCCAAGAATGTAGCACGACTCCCCGCCGTCGTGACCTCGTCCCTCCTGACGTCGCCGCCAAAGAGAGCGCAGTAGCGCAGGCTGTCCGGTCCCGCACCCATCGTGAAGTATGCCGCCAGCTGCCGCTGGCCGTCGGGCTCGTCGGGCGTGAACCAGAAACCGTGCTGCCGGGTCCCTTTGCAGCGTAGGGTGAGACGTCCTTGATCGACGATAATCTTGTTGCAGGGCCCCGGGATCGTCCTCCAGTGCAGCGGATCCCCTCCGGAAAACCGCGTCTGCGTAAAGCGGTAGCCGTCGTTACGGTGTGCCTCCCAGTAGGCCGCCGGCAGATAGAAGAAGTCGCGCTCTCCGGTGTCGGGGTTGAAAAGGACCAGGGTCGCTCCATTGACGGTTGGGTCCGATGCACTTCCAGGCTCGGGAACGACAATACGATCGTCGATGAGCTTGAGGTTGAGATCGCGCTTGGGGAAGCCGCGAACGCCTTCCGCGTTGGGCTTCCGGTATTTGAGCTTCAGCCTCCGGCCCGCGACCGGGGTCCAGACCGGTTCCGCGAGGCCACAGTGCGCAAGCGACGGAAGATCTGTCGGGATCCACTCCTCCGGAACGCCGTTTCCTTCCGATAAGCCGATGACGGGGGAGATCGACGCATAAGTGAGTACATTGAGGTGCGTGATCCGGATGCGCCCGTCGAAGAACAGCTCGACTTGCACGTCGGCTGATTCCAGATCCGCTGTGTCTCTTATATGCAGGAATGTCACGGCGACGCGGTCCTCTAGGTGCTTTACCGAGGACCAGCCGCGGTCGTCGAGAACGAAGTCGCCGAAGGCGCTAATGCGGGGCTGGGCGAAGTGGTTTACAAACGAGAAACGGTTGTCGTCGTCCGGCGCGTCGAAAGTGATCCACCCATAGCGATAGACCCAGAAGCGGTCGTAGGCGTTGCCGTAGAGATGCACCTGCTCGGGGCCGTCGACATCCACCTCGACGACGCGCGGGGTGTCATCGATCTCTGGGCGGACGGGGGCGAGGCTGGGTGTTCCACCGACCGGGTCGACCGGAAATGCGGTCGCTGGCTGTCGGCAGGCAGTGTAGTGATGACCGGAACCGTCGGGAACAAAGGTGGTCGTCTGTCCCTTCAACCAACCGGCCCAGCCGGTCATCGTGAGGTAGTCCTGAAGGAACAACGTCGTCAGCTCGTAGCAACTGCCCGCATTGTCATCGACGCTCACGGTTCCTGCGAGATCGGTGGCCTCCAGAACGAAATAGTATCGAGTTTCGGGTTCGAGCCGAGGTTCGAGGACATGGCTCGTCGGTTCTCCAAAGGTCCCGAATACGCTGCCGAGCTGATCGCAAGCGGTGCCGAAGCGCATCTGCACTTTGGTCGGCTCGCTGGTGTCCAGCTCGATGACCGCGCGCAGCGCAGTCACTTCGGTTACGGCGACGTTCGAGATGACCGGCGCGATGCAGTCGACTGCAGCCGTGTCGAGAGAAATCGCCGGCGAGCCGGTTCCGTCGTCGTCGTCGTCGTAGGCGACGGTAATCGTGCCGCCGTCTGCGACCGACAGAGTGCCGTCGAAGGATACGACGGGTCCATCGGTCGTCGTTAGAGTAGCGGCAAACGTACCGGGAACGACCAGCTCGATCAGTTCGACGAGCTCGGAGTCGCCCGCAGCGCTCGTCAAGGTCACCTGATGAGTGCCGTTTCCGGCGACGTCCTGGTCATGGAGTCTCACCGACACCTCGGCCGAACAGGCATACGCGTCGCGGCCGAGCCGTACGTTGCCGGTCGATGGGTCGACAGCAGCCAACGCATTGGCTGCGTTCAGACGCTTTCCGTCCGTGATAAATGCACTAAGGGCCGCGATGTGATCGGCGTTGTCGATGATCAGCGCCTTGACCTCGTCGCTCGCGATTCCCGGAATGCGAGCAAAGAGCAGGGCCGCGACACCCGTTACATGGGGCGCGGCCATCGAAGTGCCGCTCATGACGTCGTACTTCCCCCCCGGTACGGTGCTCAGAATGTCTGACCCGGGCGCAGCCAGGTCGATTGCCTCGCGGCCGTAGTTGCTGGAAGAGGATAGCTGGTCGCGGCGATCCGAGTTTGCCACCGAGATGATGTTTGGCAGATCGTACGTAGCTGGATAGAAGCGCTCGACGGTCGTATCTTTCGCTTCGTTCCCCGCAGCGGCGACGAACAGCATGCCGGCCTCGTTCGCGGCCTCGATCGTTTCCCGCAACGCCTGGTCGAAGTGATAGTTCCCCCACGAGTTGTTCGTGACCGATGCTCCCATCGCTACCGCGTATTCGGTCGCAGCGATGACGTCGGCCGTCGTGGCGAACCCGTTGGCCGTGAAGGCTTTGACAGCCATTAGGCGTACCCGGTGGATGACCCCGGCGATCCCCCTCCCATTGTTTCCGACGGCGCCGATCGTCCCGGCAACGTGAGTGCCGTGTTCGTGGTCATCAAATGGGTTGCCGTGGGTGGGCTGTCCGTTCCCGTCGATAAATGTCGCCCCATGGATGTCGTCCACTACGCCGTTGCCGTCGTCGTCGACCCCGGCGGTGCCATTCAGCTCGGCGGCATTGGTCCACATGTTGGCTGCGATGTCTGGGTGTTCATAGTCGATGCCGGTATCGACCACCCCGACGACGACGTTCGGGTCACCCGTGGTCAGGTCCCAGGCGGAGACGGCCCCGATGTCGGCACCGACGACGCCGCCGCTCCGGCCGGTGTTCTCCAGTGCCCACTGCTGGGAAAACTTCGAATCGTTCGGCTGTGCGTCTAGCTCGTAGATGTAGTTGGGTTGAACATATGCGACGTCGGAGCGTTGCGCGTATGCGGCCGCGACCGCGTCGATATCGCTGCCCGAGGCAACCTGGACGACATCGAGCGGGACCAGCTCGAATGACCGTACGCGCTGCGCGGGCGTAGCGGCGTGTGCGGAAGCACGCGCCGTCGCAGAGCTCTTCGACCGAAATCGGACTAGGAGCGAGTCCGACCTGCTGTTGCGAGCGCCCAGCGTTGGCGGTTGCGCAAAGAGCGGCTCGGCCAGCCAAGTAACGGCGATCCCGACGGCTATCACCACCGCCAACGAACGACCCTGCAAGTTCGACATGGCCTCCCTCCTAATCTATTCGGTAACACGCGCCCGATGTGGCTGTCGACGGGCAAGGAGTAGGGCACGTGACCCAACGGCGGCGATCTCTTGCGAACACGAGCAAGAACGCCCGACAGTGACGGTTGCCAGGGCTGTGCCGGATTGGCCGGCCACCCAGCAGCGACCCGCCCGCGGCATGAATCGATACTGATATTCGGACCCCAAAAGAGCCGATCTGATTACGCTCGATCCGCACGGTTTCGCGGGCTGATCGTATGAGTAATCTGAGGGGTTGCGCCGGTACAAACCCCGATGCCGTGTCGCGATGCCCAACGATCCGCAGTAGCCACGACCGAGTGTGACCGCCGCGCCGAAGGCAACCCGAGATTGTAGCCTTCGCTGCCGCTTGGTCGCGATTCGAGAGTCGGTGAGCCCGGACGCATTGGACTTTCGGCCTCTGACTTTCGACGATAGGGTCTGGTCGCGCAGCACAGTGCGGGTGCCCACCACGGGCTTCGGTCGCATTCTAGCAATCTGAGAGTGAGCCATGAGCGAGACATTGATCCTTCATCACTACGACGCGTCGCCCTACGCCGAGAAGATCCGCTTGATGCTCGGCTGGACGGGGCTGCGTTGGCACTCGGTGTTGTCTCCGCCCCAGCCGCCGCGGCCGAACGTCGATCCGCTCTCGGGCGGCTACCGCCGTATCCCGATCGGCCAGATTGGCGCCGACGTTTTTTGTGACACCTTCGTGATCGCTCAGGAGCTGGCGCGGCTGGCCGACACACCGTCGCTCGACCCGGAGCGTGTTGCGGGTGAGGCGGCCGAGATCATCGCTCGTGCGGAGGGAGATGTCTTCTTCGCGGCGATCGGCAGTGTCTCTCCACTGACCCTCCTCGGGACTCTGCTGCGAACGATGGGGCCTCTCGGCATGCTGCGCTTCGCGCGCGATCGGGCTGGTATGATGCAGGGGGCGACGGTCAAGCCGCCCCAGGGTGAGGCAGCGCGGTCGATCATGCGGTCGTTTCTCGACGAGCTCGACCAGCGCCTCGCCGGCCGTGACTTTCTGGTCGAGACCGAGCCCTCGCTGGCGGACTTTTCGGCATTCCACCCTCTCTGGCTCCACGTCGCCAGTCGCCGCCACCCGATCGACTCGCGCTACGGCAACGTCGTGCGCTGGTACGAACGCATGGAGTCGTTCGGCCACGGCGCGCGCGAAGAGCTCGACCCCGAGCGAGCCTTCGAGGCCGCTCGGGCGGAGCCACGCCCGCTTCCGAGCGCCGACGGCGAAGCGGATGCCCGAATCGGACAGCGCGTCAGCGTGGCGCCGACCGACTACGGGACCGTAGCCGTTACCGGCACCCTGGTGGCTGCCACATCGTCGCGCTGCATCGTGGCCCGACAGACGGAAGGCTGCGGTACGGTGCACGTCCACTTCCCGCGCAGGGGCTTCTCCCTCGAGAAGACCTAAACGCGACAGCCTGGCCGGCGGCCGAATCGACGTCGGACGGCGACCGGCAATCGGTCCGCCCGGGCGCGCGTTGTTCCGCGGGCGGCGGGGATCAGCGTTCAGGAGCGGGGTCGGGCTTGATCGCGGAAGCACCGATGCTCTGCAAGAACGGCAGATGCGAAAGAAACCTGCTGCTGTCGGCTCGGGTCGATAGCGGATGTACGGACGTGGAGTGGTCGATGGAGAATGTCCGGGTCCACGTCTCCGACTCTACGTTGGTCGGCGATCCCAACGGCTTGATCGCGGTTGACGGTATCGCCCTATTGGCCGACTGAGCGGGCAGAGGATCGTCGGACCCGGGGTGTGCCCGGGCCGACTTCCTCGTGTCAGGGGGCCGATAGCAGAACTTCGCCCCTCAGGGTGTCGGCCGCGGCATCCGCTGCGGCGCCCAGAGCGGCGCAATTGCCAAGGACCGAGCAGTCGTCTTTCTTTTCCTCGGCTTTCTGGCACTTCATCGCGAACTTCGTGTCACACTTGCCGAGCTTCTCCGTATCTGGGGATTCGGCCTTCTTGGCGGCTTTGGCGAAGACGTTGGTCCGGCAGGCGACTTTCTTGCCGACGAACTTGGTCTTCAGGGCGTCGCACTTCGAAGGCGCCGACCCAGGTTGAGGTGTAGCGGTTGGTGTGGCGACCGGACCGCCTACGAGTGTCCGGGAGGTCTCGGTACCGACGATGGTTAGCGTCCCCGGGGATTGCGCGTCAGCGGAGAGGACCGCAACGGCGCTCTCCCATGTCATCGCGATCGAACTGTTCTGTTGCGGGGAAGTGAGCTCGAGATCGCCGACCGGCTCGGTTCCGGATTCATTGATCTCGAGCGGGACCCCAATCGGCAGGTTGGCGTTTCCGCAGATCAGGGCGCTGGCGTTGCACGTGACGAAGCCTGCCGTTGTCCAGCCATCGGCTGGGGTGCTCCACTGGATCGTACCGGTGCCGGGGCTGAATGTCCCGTTCGCATCGCCGGTCATGCTCATCTCGAGATCGTACACAATGCCAAACAAGTCGAAGAGTAGGTCGAGGTCGAACGTGCTCAGTCGTGCATCGGAGCTCGCTCCCAGGTCCTGGACCTGGAGTGTCAGGGTACCGGGGCCCAGGTCCGATACGATTGTCCCCAATTGTGTGTCCTGGGTGAGGGTCGAGCCGTCGAGGTCGTACTCGATCTCCCAGTAGGGGGTAGCGATCGGGTTCGCTGCCACGCTGCCAGCGAACGCGAGACTCATCGCTGCGGTGACCAATGCCAGTTTTGGGTGGGTACGGTGCGCTTTCATGTGGTCTCTCCGGGGTTGAGAACAGAGGGTCCCTGACCCAACGGTAAGCTGCGTTCTAGTCTGCAAGAGTTGTAGGGCGGGTATCATAGTGTTCTAACTCGTCGCAAGCTATTTCCGCGCTACTTCGGGAATCACGTATCCGCCTGGCCTTGCGGTCGGCCTCGAGCAGTGGCGCATGGTGGCTCCGGCCGCCGTGCGGCAAGGGCACCGGCAATCACGTGCCTGACCGGTAAAATGTCCGGCGCGCTTCTCCAGTGCCGGTTCGGAATGCGTGAGCGGCAACCTCGGTTCGCGCGTACTGCGATCGACCTGATTCGGCGGGATTGATCGTCGCCCCGTGAAGTGACGGGAATCAGCATACCGGACCGAGGTCGGACCCCGCAGACGGGGCCCGACATCGTGCAGGCTATTCGCCGGCGCCCCAGGATCCGGTGTTTTCCCACTCGGGGACGCGCTTGATCACTTCCCTTGGATCGAAGGGCATCATCTCGGTCGGGATGCGGGGTTTCTGGGCCGCCTGAACCTCCGGCCGCGGGGTCTCGATGTTCTGGAAGGGCAGGTCTCGGTTCTGTCCCTTGTCCGGGTATTGCTCCTTCCAAAGAAGGTGCCGTACCTTCATCTGGTTGAACATGCTCTTGGCCGGGAACATCGGCAGCAGTTGTCCGCTTGCTTCCCGCGGGTCGTTGTAGAGGTCGTAGAATTCCGGTCCCGAGAGGCCGGGCTTGGCACCTGCCCAGTGCTTCTTGTAGCGACCCTTGACGGTCGCGGCGAGGAGGGGACCGGTGTAGATGTGCACATAGTCACGGCGGCTGTTTCCGTCGCCCTCGAGCAGCAAGGCGCTCTGGTCAACTCCGTCGATGATGCGATCGGTGGGGATGTAATCGGTGGCGCCGCCGAGTCGAGCGAAGGTCGTGAATAGGTCGGTCTCGTGGATGATGTCGCCAACGATCTGACCGGGTTCGATGACGCCGGGCCACCAAGCGATGGCCGGCACACGCACCCCGCCATCCGTGTAGTCGCCCTTACCACCCGTGTAGAGAGTTTCGACCATGCCGACCGGGCCGTTGTGTGTCATCGGGCCGTTGTCGGCCATCAGGATCACGAGAGTGTTCTCGGCGATGCCCAGCTCTTCGAGCACTTCGCGCAGCTTGCCGATCCGCACGTCCATGCGAGCGATCGCCTCCTGCAATAGGCCGCCGGCGGCGGTCACGTTCTCACGGAATCCGAGGAAAGAGGTGAGCTGTGGCCATAGCGCCAAGAAGAACGGTTTCTCCCCGCCGGCGTTGTTGCGAATGAAGTCGGTGGCGCGTTTGAAGTACTCGTCTTCGAGCTTCATGTAGTCATCGTGGTTCGGAGGCGTTCCTACCTCGCGCACCGGCCCTCCCTTCGTTCCTTCGAGTGCCCATACGTAGCCGCGTGGCCGCCATCCCTTGTCGATGTCGTAGGGGTCTTCCGGGTACATCTCGGGATAGAGGACGGCTTTCGAGAGCGCGACCTGTTGCGCCTGCGGGACGTACAGGCTCGGCACCTGGTTGTAAGGCGACCACAGCGCTTCGTCGAAGCCCTGCCGACTGAGGTAGCTCGATTCGACGTCGCCGAGGTGCGCCTTGCCGTAGAATGCCGTCGCGTAGCCGACCTCGCTCAGTACCTCGGCGATCGTGACCTCGTCTGCCGCGAGACCGCCGTACTCGTACGGGAAGCCGACATTGTACATCCCGTTTCGCACCGCATGCCGGCCGGTGATCACCGCGGCCCGGCTCGGTGTGCAAGAGGGCTCGGTATACATGCGCATGAAGTTGATGCCTTCTTCGGCCAATTGGTTCATGACCGGAGTTTCCCAACCGCGGATCTTTTGGATCTCCGGGATTCCGATCTCGCCGACCGGCGTGTCGTCCCACATGATGTGGATGATGTTGGGCGGCTTGCCGTATTTGTCGCGCAGCGCGGCGAGCTTGTCCGCGATCTGCGCATCCTGTTTTGACCACTCCTCGCCCAACTGTGCGGCGAGAACGTAGTGCTCGGCGTCGTGAATGATGTCCTTGGCAACGCCTCGGTCTGCCGCAAGCAGCAAGCCGAACATCAGCCCGAGCAGTGCTCGCGAAATCTTGGTTTTCATGGAAATACCTCCTTCTAGGTTTATCGAAACGAGAGGTGACCTCGCTCTGTGCGCTTTTGCGGCTCCATCCATAGTGCTCCGCCGGTGCGGAGAGCATCACAATTCCGAACGGAGTGAGGGGCGTCGGTAGCGCCGACGTCGGCGGCCTTGCGAGGGCGGCTAGCCTTCACGGAGCCCGAGGCCCGCTGGGTGGAAGATGTCCTCGACGTCGAGTCGGCGCTTCGCCAGTCCCTGGTCGTGCGTGTAGCGGAGCAGGGCCTGCACAGCCTTGCGATTTCGCTCTATACCGTACGGGAAGAAGTCGACTCCCATGAGCTGCCTGGTCGACTCCAGCTCCTGGGCAAACCACGGCATCGTTCGCAGGTACCACTTTCGGGTCATCTCTGTGTAGGCCATCGCTTTCGACTCCGAGTAGGCCTGGAAGATCGCCTTTGGAAGCCAAGCGTGCTTCTCGACGAGGACGTTGCGGATGGCGACGGCGTGCATGATCGGAAAGATTCCCGTCTTCGCGTAGTAGTTTCTCTCGGTCTGGCGCGCGTCCGGAAAGAGGCGCGCAACCTTAGGGTGTCTTTCGATGAAGGCACGAGGCTCGGCGGCGTGAAACAGTGCATCGACGTCGCGGTCGACCAGAAGGTCCGACTCGTCCTTGCCGGCAGGTCCGGTCGTGATCGTGATTCCGTCGGGGACCACCTGCTCCTGTGCAGAGGTCTTACCGGATACCGCCGCCGAGGAATCCGCGGCCGCGACGACCCATTCGATGTCCTTCGGGCTGACGCCGTACTCGTCTTGCAGCATCCCGCGTATCCACGTCAGCGAGGTCGAGGAGTAGCCGGGTGTGCCGATACGCCTGCCTTTCAGATCGGCCGGCGACTCGATGCCGGCATCGGTGTGGACGAAGATGCTCCTGTGCCGAAACATGCGAAGCGGAAACACCGGCAGCAGGCGATAGGCGTCGAACCCATCGTTTGCCGTTGCGAGCAGGAACGGCACGAGCCCGATCTCCGTGAAGTCGAGATCGCTGGTTCCGCTAAACACCTGTGTATTGATGTTGCCGATCTGCCCAGGCACGAACTCGACCGTCGCTCCTTCGACCTGAACCGCGCCGGTCAGCAGCGGTTTTAGATGCTCGAAAGGGTAGCCCGACGATTTCAGGCGAACCTGGCCTTCAGCGCGTTTTGCCATCGACGGGCCCGCGAGGGCAGCAATCGCGCCGAGGGCGCTGACCTTGAGTACTTGGCGACGGTCCATCTACCTAGCCTACATGCGCCGTTGGGCTTGTCGAGTCTCGCGGCGTCGGCATATTTGGCCTGGCATTCCAGGGTCCGTCTCGAGGCCCCTGCTTATGTCTCGAGCACCCTCGTCGATCAGTCGAGGTCGCGAAGGGCGGACGGCGTCGCGATCTCGATCGTTCCGAATGTACTTGTCCGGGGGTTTCACGTAGTCTCCCGCATCGCGCAGCTGGCGACTGGCCGCCTGGTGCGTCGCGTCGAGGGTCGTCTCTGCGTCCGAGGAGTCACAGACATTGGAATCAGTTCTAAAGAACAGTCCTCGGATCAACGAGGCATGGGATACGACGACGGAGATCGCCGCCGAGTACTTCGATGGCGTCAAGCGCTGGTATGGAGCACAAGGGAAGTCGATCGACGAGCTCGACGCCCTGGCTAGAGAGTACGGACAGGAAGCTCTTGCCTTCCGAATAGCGCTCAAGTTCATCCAATCGGAAGCAGTGATCGCCAACGTCGATCGATCGGTGACGCTCACGCTCATCAATCCCGTGTACAAAGAAACGGGCCGGTTGCAGCGACGCGAAGAACACCCTCACGGTGAGAACTCGCTGCGGGTCAAGATCGCGTGGCTCGATCGCTTCCACTCGATCAACCCCGCCTTCCGTGGGCGAATCATCGTGGTCGACGATGAATGTCCGGACGGCTCCGGCGCGATGGCCGAGCAGATTCTGCGCGAGTACCCCGGCTCGGATCATCGCGTCTTCCACCTCGGCAGAGCGATCGATGAGTCCGACCCGGATTTGCCGCCCGGGCTGACCCACAAGAACGGCGACAATCGAAGCGTCAAGGGCGGTGCGGTCTTGTATGGGATGCGCAAGGCCCTGCGGGAGCCGGCCGAAGGGCTGCATATCGTGGTCGACAACGATGCCGACCTCTCCATCCATCCGATTCAGCTCGGTCTGCTGATTCGCGACATCGTCGAGGGCGGGGCGGAGGCGGTGGCGGGGTCGCGACGTGAGGACGATTCGGTGGCGCTGATCGGCGGCAGTCGCGATCGCCGCGGTCAACTGTTCATCCAGCTGTGGCAACACTTCCTGCCCGAGCTCGCGAAGCGCATCAGCGACACCAACCGCGCCTTCAAGGCGTTCGAGAGTCGTGCCCTCGAGCGAATCCTGCCTTCCATTCGGATCTATACGTTCCCGTATCAGATCGAATTGTTGCAGGCCTGTGTGTCGATGGGCATCCCGCTCGAAAAGAAGGGGATCGCCTATGTCGATTCCGAAGCTGCATCGACACAGAGCGGAGACAACATCACCGAGACCTACTTGAACCAGATTCGCCAGATCATCGACATCGCCCGCCGCTACGACGCCATCGGCGCCGACGA
>JANQHZ010000180.1 GCA_028282445.1 Candidatus Binatia bacterium
CGACGGCACGCACAATTCCATCACGGCTCGACCCACCGAGCAGCCCGGTTTATCCCGGCGCTTGATTCGCTATAGTTGTCGTTCATGACTCCCCTCGACGACGATCGGGACCCCAGCCCTGCTGGAGAGACTCCTGAGCGAGTCAGAGACCGCGACATTCTACTGCCGGGTCGCGGTCATATGTCGATCCACCAGATCACCGGTCCGCCCGGATCCCCAACGTTGATGCTGTTGCACGGGCTGGCTGCGACCGGTCGATTGAATTGGTTCCCGTCGCTCACCGCCCTCGCGCAACACTTCAACATCGTCGTGGTCGACCATCGCGGACACGGACGAGGGATTCGCACCAATCATTTTCGGCTGGTCGATTGTGCCGATGACGTGATCGCCCTCGCCGACCACCTCGGCATCGAGACGATGCTCTCGGTCGGCTATTCGATGGGCGGCCCGATCGCCAAGCTGACCTGGAGTCGTCACCCCGACAGAGTGCGCGGCCTGGTGCTGTGCGCCACTGCCAGAAACTTTCTCCCCCTCAACACACGCGGCATCGCCAGTGCGGTTTTCCCCGGCGTCGTCCTGTCGGCGAGACTGGTTCCCGACATGTTCCGCGAGCGAATCATCGAGGGCATGCTCGACGGCGTCCCTCCCGGGCCGGCGCGCGAGTGGATCTACCAGGAGCTGTCGTCGACCGATCCGGCGACGGTCATGCAAGCAACCAGAGCCGTCATCCGTTTCTCCTCGCACGATTGGGTTTCGCAGATCGACGTACCGACGGCGGTTCTGGTGATGACTCGGGACCTGGTGGTGCCGACCAAGAACCAGTACGCCCTTGCGTCGTCGATTCCCGACGCGAAAACGTACGAGGTCAAGGCCGATCATCTCGCATGCGTGCGAGCCACCAAGCGCTTTGTTCCCACCCTCGTTGAAGCCTGCCGCTACGTCGCCGACAAGGCCGACTTCACGGTGCTAGAACGCCCGAGGCCACGCTGAACGCCGTTTGGGCTCGCGTCCCCGGGCGCGAGCAGGTAACAGTGGGTCGATTACCATGGCCGATCCGACATCCAACCAGTTGCGCAACGAGGTCGCCCGGCGGCGCACCTGCGCGATCATCTCTCATCCCGACGCCGGCAAGACGACGCTGACAGAGAAGTTGCTGCTCTACGGCGGCGCTGTGCGCCTCGCCGGATCCGTCAAGCAGAAACGGGCCGAGCGCCACGCCACCAGCGATTGGATGAAGCTCGAGCAAGAGCGCGGCATCTCGGTTGCGACCAGCGTGATGCAGTTCCCCTACCGCGGCTTCGAGCTCAATCTACTCGACACCCCGGGGCACAACGACTTCAGTGAGGACACCTACCGCACCCTCGCCGCCGCCGACTGCGCCGTGATGTTGCTCGACAGCGCCAAGGGCGTCGAAGCCCAAACCGTCAAGCTCTTCCAAGTTTGTCGGATGCGCCACATCCCAATCGTGACCTTCATCAATAAGATGGACCGCCACGGCCTCGACCCGCTCGACCTGCTCGACGAGATCGAGCGGACACTCGAGATCCCGTGTACCCCGGCAAACTGGCCGGTCGGCTCCGGACCGGACTTCCAGGGCGTATACGATCGATGGGGTCAACAACTGCTGCGATTCGACCCCGGTCAGACCGGCGCCCACAAGGTGGCGACGCGGGTTGCGAGCTTGGACGATCCGTCTCTCGCCTCCGCGATCGGTGACACGGCGCACGGGAATCTGCGCGACTCGCTCGAGCTGCTGGAGGGCGCCGGCACGGAGTTCGATCGAGACGCCTTCCTCGCCGGCAACCAGAGTCCGGTTTTCTTCGGCAGTGCGATGACCAATTTCGGGATCGAGCCATTCCTCGACCGCTTCGTGGATCTCGCCCCTCCCCCGCTGGCGCGGGAAACCGAGGACGGAGCGGTAGCGACCGACTCCCCGGAGTTCTCCGGCTTCGTGTTCAAGATCCAGGCGAATATGGACCCGCAGCACCGTGACCGCATCGCATTCGTCCGCGTCTGCTCGGGACGATTCGAACGCGGGATGAACGTCGTTCACGTTCGCACCGGAAAGAAGCTGTCGCTCAACCGCTCCCTGCAGTTCCGCGCTCAGGAGCGATCGATGATCGAGGAGGCGTACGCCGGAGACATCATCGGCGTCTGGGACCCCGGCCTGCTGCGCATCGGCGACTCGCTGGCCGAGCGCACCCCGCACGAGTACGCCGGCATTCCGCGCTTTTCTCCCGAGCACTTCGTGCGCGTCGTCCTGATCGAGCCGTTCAAGCGCAAGCAACTCAAAAAGGGCCTGGACCAACTCTCCGAAGAGGGCGCGGTGCAAGTCTTCTTCGATCGCCATCGGCTCGAGCGCGACCCCATTCTGGGAGCCGTCGGACTATTGCAGTTCGACGTCATCAAGTACCGGCTCAAAAGCGAGTACGGAGTCGACGTCCGCTTCGACCCGCTACCGTTTCAATGCGCGCAGTGGGTCGAAGGGCCGTTCGATCCGGCGGATTTCGACAACCTGGCCGGAACCGAATGCCTGGTCGACATCGAGCAACGTCCCCTGATTCTGTTCAAGAGCGAGTTCTGGCTCAACCAGGCAATCGAGCGATTCTCGAAGTCCAAGTTCGTAGCCGCGGTGCAACCCGGCCGCCGCAGCGCGGCGTGACCGTCGCGCCGCGAGGAGCGTCCACATGAGTGGGAAGATTGGGATCGTCGCAGCCGTACTGATCGCCATTCTGTTCGCCTGGATCGCAATCGACGTCAGGCGCGGCAGCGAAGAAACCGATGCCCCCCGCACCGCCCGGCGCGACGATGCGCCGCGCGGCCAGCATCGCCTACCCGCTCGCGAGAATCGTCGCGAGGAGCGGCGCCAAATCCCACGGCACTCCGAACGCAGCTCACGCCCCGATTTCATCGTCGACCGGCGGGAGCCGCCGCCGCCCCGGCCTGCCGCACGAGACGATCGCCGCGATGAAGGCCACACCCGCGACCCGAGCGCACTTCAGCAAATGCAGGAAGCCGCGGTGCGCGCCGCCGGTGGGGGAAAGGGTAGCGGCGGTCCAGCAGAACAAGGCTGGGGCTCCGCTCCAGACTCCAAGCGCGGCGACGGCGGCAGCAATGCGGTCGAGAGGCCGGTCAGAGAACGTTTCAAACCCGGGCCCGGCGCACTCAAGCCTGACGCAAACCTGGCAGGAGCCGACCTCCGGAAAGCGGAGCTCGAAGGCATGGACCTCCAAGGCGCCGACCTGACCGACGCGGACCTCCACAAGGCGAACATGGACGACGTCCAACTCGCCGAGTCGATTCTAGCCAACGCCAACCTGACCGGTGCCGACTTGAAAGGCGCCATCCTCGACGACGCCGACATGAACAAGTCGAAACTCGACGGCGCCGACCTGCGCGGTGCCGCACTCGCCGGCGTCGACCTCAGCGAAGCCTCCGCCAGCAAGGCAACCTTCGCTGGAGTGACCTTCCAGGGAGCGGACCTCGCCGGAACCAACTTCGCCGGGGCCATGATGTTCGGCGTCGACCTCCGCGACACCAACCTGCAGGACACGGACTTCGACAAGGCCGACATGCGCGACGCCAATCTCACCGACACCGACCTGACCAACGCCAAGAACCTGACCTGCTCGCAGGTAACGTCGGCGCGCGGCTGGGAGTCCTCGATCCGGCCGGAAGCACTCGACTGCGGCTCGCCCAATCGCGGGCTGGCGAACTGATCCGTCAGAAATCGTCGGCCGCAAGGCTCCACAAAAACTCGCACTGCTCGCGACGGAGCCCGCTCAGAACCGAGCTCTGCACATCGATATCGAGTCGTCGATCGGAGTCGTCCGAATAGCGCGGCCAGATCAAGGCACCGTCACCGTCCGGGTCGCCACGACCGGCGAACCTGCTCCGATACCTCTGCATCACGCGCAGCCGGCACTCTACGAAGTACGTGCAGATTCATCCCCGCGGGTTGTGACCTGTCAGGTGTAGGACGGATCGATCTCCAGGTCGTTCTTGGATTTCCAGTCAACCAGCGCCTGGTCGGCCGCGGCGTCGTAGCGGTCGGCCAGAAAGACGATCCCGTCATCGTTGATCCGCACCTCGGACCGACCCACGAGGTAGTACGGCTCACAGCCGGCGCCGGTGTAGGTGACTTTCCAAGCGACACGGATCTCGTCGCCGTCGACCGTCGGTCCGTCGACGACCTCGATGGCTCGCGTATCGAACTTGCGGTCGAAGCCGTCCAGTGACTTCTTCAGCCCGGCGACGATCGCCTCCGCGCCCTCCATCCTGCTGCCGAACTCCCTCGAGTCGACCTCATAGACGGCGTCGTCCGCGAAGTGCGGCTTGATTCGCTCCCAATCGTCGTCTTCGTACGAAGTCTCGAAATCGCCGGCGTAGGCCATGAACCGCTCGAGTGTATTCATGGCCGCCAGCCTAACACCCGCGAGACCCCTGGTCGAAACCCGCGCGCCCGCTATTCTCAAGTCTGGAGGTAAGAATGAAGCGACTATCGAGAACATTCGCACTCTTCGCGCTGATGGCACTCACCACTTCGGCCGGCGCCGCCGACTTGCCCGAAGCGGGGGCTGCCTTCCCGACCTGGTCACTCCAGGATCATCGCGGCAAGACGATTTCGTCGAGCGATCTCGCCGGTTCGAGCTACGTGCTGTGGTTCTACCCCAAGGCGATGACGCCAGGGTGCACCGTCGAGGGCAAGGCCTTCCGCGACAGCCACCCGGCATTCGAGACCGCTGGGGTGAAAATCTTCGGAGTGTCGTTCGACACTCCGGCCGAAAACGCACAATTCGCCGAGGCCGAGGGCTTTCCCTATCCGTTGTTGTCCGACGAAAAGCGAGAGCTCGCTATGGCGGTCGGCGCCGCTTCGTCGCCAACCGCCGGCTACGCGCGCCGCATCTCTTTTTTGGTCGGCCCGGACGGCAAGGTGATCAAGGCGTACTCGAGTGTGAGCCCCTCTGGCCACGCCGCAGAAGTCCTCGGCGATATTCCCGACTGAAACCGTAGACGAACGCTGATAAACGCTGCGGCGTATACGGACCAACGTCGTGGATTGCGGGCATCGAGGCTCAAACGCCACGGCTGACCCGCGCGACAGCTCCGGCAACCGGTCCTGAATGGCTCAATCGCGGCCTAGCGCCCTGGCCGCGGCGCGGCGCAGGGCGGCGTCTTGCGCGCGAAAAGCCGTCTCCAGCGCCTCGACCACCACCGGGTCGGTCGACCCGAGCTTCGCGAGCGCGGCGGCGGCCGCACGCTGCATGCGCGGGTCGGCATCGCCGAGGTAGGCGGCAACGGCGCGCGCAGCCCGGTCTCGGTCGGCGTGGACGACGGGAACAGCCGCGAGGGCGGCGAGGCGAACCTCGAGTTGCGCGTCGTCGAGCGCGGTCAACGCCAGGCCTGCGCCCTCTTCGTCGGCGACCGCGACGTCGCGCAGCGCATAGAAGGCCATCTTGCGGCGCTGCGCGTTGGCATCGACCGCCGCCGTGCGAAGGGCGGAGAGCAGCGCCGGACCGAATACCGGCGCGCTGTCGACGATCAGGTTGTGCGCGGCCCAGCGCAGGTCGCGATCGGTCGAGGCCAATGTATCGATCCACGTCGCCAAACCCTCCGCGCTCGGACGACCGGCGCGCGCCTGATAATACGCGGCACCCCAGCGAGCTCGCCCGTCACCGAATGCGAGTAGCTCGTCGATGCGCCGATCGAAGTCCGCGTCGACTTCGGGATTCGCGGCGAGCGCTTCGGCCGCGGCGCGCTGTACCCGCTTGTCGGTGTCGCCGAGCAGGCGCAGCATCTCGCTCGCGTCGGCGCCGGAGATGACGCCGCGGGCCGCACGCACGGCGATCGCACGCAGCCTGGTGTCCCGATCGGAGTGACGGAAATCCGAGGAATCGCTCAACACGGAGCTCCGCGCATGATCGCATCTCGCACCGCGGTCGGAGGGTCGACTCCGAGCAGGAAGTCGCCCGGGCGAGAGCACGCCACGGCGATGGCTCGATCGATCGCCTGCGGATCGCGCCGGCATCCGTCCAAGGAGGATTCGAGCCGTTTGACCGTATCCGATCCCGAGATGAAGTCGCCGCTGACGACGACCTCCCTCAGTAATCCTCGCCGCTCCTCGAAGTACACGTCGAGTAGTCCTCCGGCGCCGATATGCGAGCCGCGAAAGGAGGCAGACTGAGGGCGACGGCGCCCGAAAGCCCAGTTACCGCCTTCCCGCTCCTGCGCGGCGATGGCGGCGATGGTTTCCTCGTCCGTCGCGCTCATCCGCGCCGGCTCGACCGCGGCGCCGAGCTGGCGAGAAAAGCCCATCCGCAACAGCTCGACCAGCTCGGTGAAGCCGAGAGAACCCTCGAGCTCGGTAGCGAGATCGCTCGCCTCGTCCGCCCCGAGCAGCCCGGCGGCCACCACGCCTTCCGAGTCGATCTCTGCGAGCCGTTCGGCGACACCGCCGAACGACTGCGATCGAGCGATGGTCAGCTCGAACAGCGAGACCCCACTCACCTCGACCTCGAGGCTGAGGCTCGCAACGATTCGGCGTCTGATGGTTACGACGTCGCGACCCGGGTAGATCGGGTCGACGCCGCGACCTCGGCACGCATGGAGAAAGCCGCGGACGTGGCGGTTCATCACCTGCGGTGCGCTCAGAGAGCCCGGCAGTGCGCCGGTCAGACTGTCGCGCTGCGGCAGAATCAGCCCGACCCCTACATGGCCGGGTCCGAACGGCAGAACGCGTCCACCGGCGAAACGTCGGTAGACGCCGGCGTGTCGGCGGCTGGGCGCGACGTGGAAGCGCCCCAATGAGACCCCATCGCCGGCCGGCATGTAGACGAGGAGAACCGGCCCTCGCCGCCCCTCGGCGACGAGATTGAGCAGATGCCTTTGCAGTGCATAGCACCTCGGCGCATCGATATCGGCCTGCACGATCAGGTCGACGACCGCATCGGGGGACATGCATTTCAGAAAACACGCGGCGCGAAAAATTGATAGGGTGGGCGGCGCATCGCGTCCCGGCGATTTGCTGCTCGGCTATGGAATGGTCGGGCCGCGGTGGTTATCTTGGCAAGATGCCGTCTTCAGCTCGGGTCCTTGCGGCG
>JANQHZ010001105.1 GCA_028282445.1 Candidatus Binatia bacterium
ACTTGCTCGCCTCGCCCGCCCCGAGCAGCCCGGCGGCCACCACGCCTTCCGAGTCGATCTCTGCGAGCCGTTCGGCGACACCATCGAACGATTGCGATCGAGCGATCGTCATCTCGAAGAGGGCGACCCCACTCACCTCGACCTCGAGGCTGAGGGCCGCAACGATTCGGCGCCCGATGGTTACGTCGCCGCGACCCGGGTAGATCGGCTCGACTCCGCGACCTCGGCACGCATGGAGAAAGCCACGGACGTGGCGGTTCATCACCTGCGGTGCGCTCAGAGAGCCAGGCAGTGCGCCGGTCAGACTGTCGCGCTGCGGCAGGATCAGCCCGCCCCCTACGTGGCCGGGTCCGAACGGCAGAACGCGTCCACCGGCGAAACGTCGGTGGACGCCGGCGTGTCGGCGACTCGGCGCGACGTGGAAGCGCCCCAACGAGACGCCGTCGCCCGCAGGCATGTAGACGAGGAGAACCGGCCCTCGCCGGCCCTCGGCGACCAGATTGAGCAGATGCCTTTGCAGTGCATAGCACCTCGGCGCATCGATATCGGCCTGCACGATCAGGTCGACGACCACCGCATCGGGGGACATGCCTTCCAGAAAACACGCGGCGCGAAAAATTGATAGGGTAGGCGCCGCATCGCGTCCCGGCGATTTGCTGCTCGGCTATGGAATGGTCGGGCCGCGGTGGTTATCTTGGCAAGATGCCGTCTTCAGCTCGGGTCCTTGCGGCGACCGTCGTGACGACACTATCGTTGACGGCGGTGGGCTGCCCCCGACAACCACAAAGCGCGAGCCGACCGGCGCCGACGCCACGCATCAGCATCCCCGCGCCGAAGATCAAAGCGCGTGCGCACCCGGCCTATCGGCTGGTGATTCCACCGCGTTCGATCGATGCCCCGACCCGACTAGTCGCGGTTTTCGTGCGCGTCAAAAACATCGACGGGGAAGCACTGCTGGTGCGGCCCGACTTGATCAAGCTCGAGCTGCCCGACGGCTCGTCTCGCACTGCCCTCGATCAGCCGCGCGCCTTCGAGATTCTCAAGCGGTCCTTGCTGGCGCGCTACGAGTTCGACGGCAAGCAGCCCTCCCCGTCCGAGCGACGGCTCTGGGAGCGCAAGTTTCGCGAAGAGCTCATCACCGACACCCAGCTTGCACCCGGTGAATCGGTCGAGGGCTTCGTCGTTGTCGACACCACCCGCGAGTTCCCCTCGCTCGACGACACCGTGGTCGAAGCGGTCGCGGAAGCGACCGACCCCCCCGAAGGAGAAGTCGCGCGCTACCCGGTCCGGGTCATCCTCGGCGCCCCGATCGAGATGGCGCCTTGAGCCCGCCGGACGCGTCCAGCTCGCAACCGACGGAACGCTTCGTTCAGAGAGGCGATCGGCGGCTGCATCTACTGGAGTGGCCGAACCCGCAGGCGCGCTCCACTCTCGTCGCAATCCACGGCGGTTGCGCAAACGCCCATTGGTGGTGCGCGAGCGCCCCCACCTTGCGGCGCTCTCGCCGTATCATAGCGCTCGACCTGGCCGGCCACGGTCACAGCGATACCGTCGGAGGCGGAGAGTACTCGCTCGCAGGGCATCGTGACGATCTGTGCCACATCGTTCGCGAGTTGGGGCTGCGCAACTTCGCGTTGATGGGACACTCCTTCGGAGGCTTCGTTTCGCTCGCAGCGCTTCCCGAGCTTGCCGGAGACCTCTCCGCATTGATCCTGGTCGACAGCCGCGGACACATCCGACGGCGATCGGCACGCTATCTCAACGCACTCGCGAAATTCCCCAACCCGAGGTACTCGAGCGAGGAGGCAGCCCTCGAATCCTTCCAGCTGTTGCCGCGCGCAACCGCGGCCAGTGCCGAAGTGCTCGCGCACGTGGCCCGGAAGTCGATCCGCCGCACCGCCGACGGCGATTGGTCGTTGGCCTTCGACCGAAGCGCCCTGCGCGCTGCCGAGGAGCGGAGCTTTGCGCCCGAGATGTCGGCGTGGCGCGGCCCGACACTGCTCTTGCGCGGTTCGGAAAGCACGGCGTTGTCGGCGCGCGCCCTCGCCGAGCTGGCGACGGAGATGGACGATACCGAGGCCGTGGAGATCCCGGACGCGCACCACCACATCATGCTCGACCAGCCGACCCGCTTCGCGACCGCGGTCGACGGCTTCCTGCGCAGGCGCGTCGAATCCGCGCAATCCGGCTGAGCGATGCTCGGCCTGTCCCCAACGGTCGCTTCGAGCGACAATATTCGCTACGACAGCGCACGGCGGCGGAGCTTCTGACACCTATGGAGAAAATCGAGACCAGAGTACGAACAGGCGATTCGACCTTCCGGGACAACCGCGAGCAGATGCTCGGGCTGGTTGGTGAGCTCAAGGAACGCGTCGCCGCGGCGTGCCTGGGAGGCGACGAGCGGAGCCGCGACCGCCACAAGAGCCGCGCCAAGATGCTGCCGCGCGAACGGATCGAAGCCTTGATCGATCCAGACTCGCCTTTTCTCGAGTTGTCGCCGCTCGCCGCGCACGGTCTCTACGACGACCAGGCGCCGAGCGCCGGCATGGCCACCGGAGTCGGATACATCCAGGGCCGCCCGACCGTGATCGTCGCCAACGATGCGACCGTCAAGGGCGGCACCTATTTCCCGATGACGGTGAAAAAGCACCTGCGAGCCCAGGAGATAGCCCGCGAGAACAACTTGGCCTGTCTCTACCTGGTCGACTCGGGCGGCGCCTTCCTACCGCGACAGGACGAGATCTTCCCCGATCGCGAGCATTTCGGGCGAATCTTCTTCAATCAGGCGCAGCTGTCGGCGCGGGGCATCCCGCAAATCGCGGTCGTGATGGGTTCGTGTACGGCCGGCGGCGCTTATGTCCCCGCCATGTGCGACGAAAACGTCATCGTCCAGGGCAACGGTACGATCTTCCTGGGCGGACCGCCGCTCGTCAAAGCGGCCACCGGCGAGGAGGTCACTTCCGAGGAGCTCGGCGGCGGCGACGTCCACACCGCCATCTCCGGCGTCTCCGATCACCTGGCGATCGACGACCGCGACGCCATCCGCATCACCCGCCGCATCTTCGCCAATCTGGGTCACAAGCCCGAACCGGCCTATCGCGCCGAGCCGAGCGAAGCTCCAGCATACGACCCGTCCGAGCTCTACGGCATCATCTCCGCCGACCCCCGCCATCCCTTCGACATTCGCGAGGTCATCGCCCGCCTGGTCGACGGCAGCCGAATTCACGAGTTCAAACCGCGCTACGGCACTACCCTGATTACGGCCTTCGCCCGCATCCACGGGTACACCGTCGGCATCGTCGCCAACAACGGCGTGCTGTTCTCCGAGTCGGCGCTCAAGGCGACGCACTTCATCGAGCTTTGCTGCCAACGGCGTGTTCCGCTGCTGTTTCTGCAGAACATCACCGGGTTCATGGTCGGCAAAAAGTACGAGCAAGGCGGCATCGCCAAGGACGGCGCCAAAATGGTGCACGCCGTCGCGACCGCCAACGTCCCGAAGCTCACGGTGGTGGTCGGAGCTTCGAACGGCGCCGGCAACTACGGCATGTGCGGTCGCGCCTATTCGCCGCGCTTCATGTTCATGTGGCCCAACAGTCGCATCTCGGTGATGGGCGGCGAGCAGGCGGCGAGCACGCTGCTGACCGTCAAGTTGCAGCAGCTCGAAAAGCGCGGGGAGAAGATGTCGCCCGAGGAGCAGGCGGCATACACCGCGCCGGTGCTGGCCAAGTACGAAGTCGAGAGCAGCGCCTACTACTCGACAGCGCGATTGTGGGACGACGGCATCCTAGACCCGGTCGATACCCGCGACGTGCTCGGGTTGACGTTGGCGGTGTGTGCGAACGCCCCGATCCCCGAACCACGACCGGGCGTCTACCGGATGTAGGACTCGGCACACCCCGCTGGCGCCCGATCGAGAGCTTCGCTGCTCCGCCTGCGTCGCATCGAGTTTTTGCCTCGCGCAGAGGCGCTGAGGCGCAGAGCAACGAATCGTTGGACCCAGACTCGATTCAGCTCTCCACGGGCCGGTGGCGGGCACGATCCATCAGATCATCTTTTCGGCGCCTCTGCGCCTCTGCGCGAGATAATCAGCCCGAAATCGGCTCGCCGACCTT
>JANQHZ010001106.1 GCA_028282445.1 Candidatus Binatia bacterium
GCTGTGCGGACAACCGAACTGATTCATGAAATCCGCAATGACCCGGTGAAAGTGCAGACCATCGTAAAAGCCTTCCTTCGCCAGCTTGACGAAGTTGCCACCGGTGACCGGCATCTTGTCGACGAAGATCTCGGCCTCGAACTGGCCCATGGACGTATCGAACTTTGCAATTGGATTACTCATAGCTTTAGAGAGGTAGCGAAGGTCGAAGCGCGCGGCAACCAACCGTAGCAAGGGAGTTGGCTCTCCACAGATCGAAGTACCCCGTCCCCCTTCCAGGGTACGCTTAGCGGGTGATGAGGCGACCAGTGAAGCGAGCACCGAAAATCGATAGGTTGAGATTCAATCGCCTCGACCCACACAGCGAAACCGCTTGACATTCGAGGCCCTGACTCGGCACGAAGGCGGTATGACGCTCAAGACGCTCATTCCGATGCTCAACGTCGCCGACATCGAGGCCAGTCTCGAGTTCTACCGAGATGCCCTCGGATTCGAAGTCGTCAGTCTTCCGGACAAAGTGAAAGAGTGGCAATGGGCGACCATCCGCTCAGGGGCGACCGAGCTGATGGTGTCGCAAACCGAGGAGGGGCCGCAGCTCGCGATGCCGATCGATCTCGCCGCCAACAGCGGGTGGCCGACGATCTTCTACTTCTACCCGGACGACGTCGTCGCGCTCTACGAATCGGTGCGGGCGAAGGGATTCGAGACGACCGAGCTCGAGACGACCTTCTACGGGATGCGCGAGTTCAGCATGCAGGATCCCGACGGGCACGTTCTTTCGTTCGGTCAGGACGTCGAGGAGTAGCTCAGCGACGCGGCGTCACGAAGTGAACATGATCATGACGCCGGCCGCGACCGCGGAGCCGATCACTCCGGCGACATTCGGCCCCATCGCATGCATCAGCAAGATGTTGTGAGGGTTCGCTTCCAGTCCGACCTTGTTGGCGACGCGCGCCGCCATCGGCACTGCCGAGACGCCGGCGGCACCGATCAACGGGTTGATCGGTCGGCTCGAGAGGTGGTTGAGCAACTTCCCCATCAACACGCCGCTGGCCGTGCCGATCGCGAAGGCGACCATACCGAGAACCAGGATGCCCAGAGTGCTGGGTACCAGGAACTGCTCGGCCTGAAGCTTCGATCCGACGGCGAGCCCGAGAAAGATCGTCACGATGTTGATCAGGGCATTCTGCGTCGTATCCGACAGTCGTTCGACCACGCCGCACTCGCGCATCAGGTTGCCGAACGCCAACATCCCAATCAGCGGGGCGGCGGAAGGTAGCAGCATCGCGACCAACAGGATCAGTAGCAGCGGAAAGACGATCCGCTCCGCTCGCTCGACCTCACGCAGCTGTACCATCTGGGTTTGACGCTCGGCTTCCGTGGTCAGCGCCTTCATGATCGGCGGTTGGATGAGGGGGACGAGCGCCATGTACGAATAGGCCGCGACGGCGATCGCCCCGAGCAGGTCGGGCGCCAGCTGGCCCGCGACGTAGATCGCAGTCGGGCCGTCGGCGCCGCCGATGATGCCGATGGCGGCCGCCTCGCGCACCGAGAAATCCATCAAGCCGAGCTCGGTGAGCGCGAGCGCGCCGAGCAGAGTCGCGAAGATGCCGAACTGCGCCGCGGCGCCGAGGAAGAGCGTTCGCGGATTGGCGAGTAGCGGACCGAAATCGGTCAGCGCGCCGACCCCCATGAAGATGATCAGTGGAAACGCCCCGGTCTCGATTCCGACGACGTAGGCCAGATGCAGGAGACCGTCGCCGGTGGCGATCTCCGCGCCCGGGATATTCGACAGCAGACCGCCGAAACCAATCGGAACCAGCAGCAGCGGCTCGAACTGCCGTACGATTCCGAGAAAGAGCAGGGCGAGGCATACGCCGAGCATGACGATCTGGTCGAAAGAGATCTGGTAGAGGCCGGAACCCAGCCAGATCTGTTGAAACGCTTCCATGCGCTCAGCCGATAGCGACCAGAGGTTGCCCGACGGTGACGACATCGCCCACCGCGACGAAAACGTCGGTAACCGTGCCCGCTTTTGGCGCGCTGATCGCGGTCTCCATCTTCATCGCTTCGACGACCAACAGTGGCTGGCCCTCGCTCACCGCATCCCCGACTTTGACGTGAACCTTGAAAATGTTGCCGGCGAGGACTGCCGTTACAGCTTCCCCGGAGGTCGGGGTTGCGACCGGCGCCACCGGGCGAACCTCGGTCACCGCGCCGCTCTCCGCGACCTCGACGGTGAAGGGCTTGCCGTCGACGCGCACCGAGTACACCACCGGGCCGCCGGCTGTGGCCGCCGGCGCACTCGCCGGAGCAGCAGCTGCCACCGGCTTTGGCGGCTCCGCGCTCGGAACCGGTTCGAATGCGTCCGGATTGTTGCGGTTCTCCAGAAACTTGAGTCCCACCTGCGGAAAGAGCGCATAAGTCAGCACGTCGTCGACGACGTTCTCGGCAAGCCGGATGCCTTTCTCTTGCGCGATTTTCTCGAGCTCGCGGGTTTGGCGATCGAGCTCCGGCTCGAGCAAATCGGCCGGTCGGCAGGTCGTCGGCTCGGCACCCTCCAGCACTCGCTCTTGCAGCGCTCGGTCGACCGGCGCCGGAGTCGCCCCGTAATCCCCTTTGAGGACCGCCGCCGTTTCCTTGGTGATGTTCGAGTATCGTTGCCCCGACAGCACGTTGATGACCGCTTGGGTACCGACGATCTGCGAGGTCGGCGTGACCAGCGGCAGCATTCCAAGGTCCTGGCGAACCCTCGGAATCTCCTCCAACACGGCATCGAGCTTGTCACCGGCGTTCTGCTCGCGCAGCTGGTTCTCCAAGTTGGTCAGCATACCGCCCGGCACCTGCGCAACCAAAATCCGCGAGTCGATCCCGCGCAGGCTGCCTTCAAAGCGAGCGTACTTCTTGCGCACCTCGCGGAAGTACGCCGCGATCTCCTCCAGTAGGCGCAGATCGAGACCGGTCGGGCGATCCGACGGCTCGAGAATCGCCACCAACGATTCGGTCGGGGAGTGGCCGTAGGTCATGCTCATCGACGAGATCGACGTGTCGACGTTGTCGATGCCGGCCTCGGCCGCTTTGATGCAGGCGCCCGTCGACATTCCGGTCGTCGCGTGACACTGCATGTGAATCGGGATGCTGAGCGCTTGCTTGAGGCGGGTGACCAACTCGAAGGCGACATACGGATTCAGCAAGCCCGCCATGTCCTTGATGCACAGCGAGTGGGCGCCCATGTCTTCGACCCTGCGGCCGTGGTCGACCCATACGTCCACCGTGTGAACCGGGCTCACAGTGTAGGAGATCGTCCCCTGCGCGTGTTTGTCGACGGCGAGCGTCGCCTTGATCGCGGTCTCCAGGTTCCGCATGTCGTTGAGGGCGTCGAAGATCCGGAAAACGTCGACACCGTTCACCGCTGCTCGCTCGACGAACTTCTCGACCAGGTCGTCCGCGTAGTGGCGGTAGCCGAGAATATTCTGCCCGCGAAAGAGCATCTGTTGCGGGGTCTTCGGCATCGCCGCCTTGAGAGCCCGAATCCGCTCCCACGGATCCTCGCCGAGGTAGCGGATACACGCGTCGAAGGTCGCTCCGCCCCAGGTCTCGACCGACCAGAACCCGACCCGGTCGATCTTCTCGGCGATCGGAAGCATGTCGTCGAGACGCATACGGGTCGCGAGCAGGCTTTGATGCCCGTCTCGCAGGACGACGTCCGTGATTCCCAGCTTCCTTGCTTGGCTCATTGCTACCTCCGCCTCCGGTGCAGCGCGATTGCCGCCGTGATCGCGGCGACCTGTTCAGCCGTAGGCCCCGCTTCGACCGGTGGCGGCGTCGCCCACCGAACCAACCCGGACATCGCCGAGGTCGCAGCGACCAGGATCGTCAAAAACGCGAAAACGGTGCTCATGCCGACCAGCATGAGCGTCAGCCCCTGTTCGATCATATCGATTCCCTCAACTCCCCCAAATTCCGCCCTGACCGGCGCACCATATCCCCATAACTCGAGAAAATCTCAAATCTTCGACTCGAGTCGAACGTTTTCGCCGAAACCGGTCGCGGCGCCTGGAATACTGCCCGAGAATTGGCTGGATCCCAAAAAGGCTGGTAGGTTCTGGAGCACATACGCTGCCGAAACGCCTCACACCCAGGGGCGTGACGCTCCCGGCGCCGGCTTTCCCGGGACGACACCGCCAAGAAACGCGAGGAACGATGGGACTTCTCGACAAAGTCAGCCAGTTCACCACCGCCAACGACCTCCGAGCCGCCGGCCTGTATCACTACTTCCGGGTCATCGAGTCCGGCCAGGAGAACACGGTGCGGATCGATGGGCGTGAAGTCATCATGCTCGGGAGCAACAACTATCTCGGTCTGACCAACCACCCCGTGGTGAAAGAGGCGGCGAGAAATGCGCTCGACAAGTACGGCACCGGCTGCGCCGGATCGCGCTTGCTGAACGGAACCCTCGACCTCCACCTCGAGCTCGAAGA
>JANQHZ010001127.1 GCA_028282445.1 Candidatus Binatia bacterium
GCGAGACGACGAGCGGCAGTTATGAACCGTCTCGATAGACGGAGTCCGGCAGGCGGTCGATGATCGATTCAGCCAAAGCGAGTGAACAACCACCAGGGCCCCTCCGTATCGTACGCTGCTCGGATTCTCTCCGGCAGAGCCCGCGCATTGAGGCAGACAAGTCCCCTCCCAACTGACGTGGCGGCTCACGCCGCGGTGCACACAGGGATCAACAGCCTTCGAGCGCCGATCGAACGGAGCGAATCAGCTCGTTGATCCCAATCTCTCCGTTTCCGTCGACATCCGCGCTGACACAGGTCCCCAGCTCTGCATTGCCGAGGGCGATGTTCACGGCTCGGATCAGCTCCGCGATACTGACGTCACCCGACCCATCGCAATCGCCCGCGCATCCGTCTCCTGGGGGCGATGTCGGTGTCTCGAGCGCGCCGGTCTGGGTCTCGGTCGCCGTCGGCAAAGTGCCGGTCGGGGTAGCGGTCGCGGTCGGTGGATCGACGCCCGGCGTCGGCGAAACGGTCGCACTCCCGGTAGGCGTCGGCGTGTCGACGGGCTCGGTTGGGGTCGCCGTAGCGTCGGGAGGGGTTTGCGTTTCGGTAATCGGCGCGGTCGGAACGAGCGTCGGTGAGCTGGTCGGGCTCGAGGTCGCCGTAGCGGTGGCGGTTGCAGTCGGGCTGGAGGTAGCGCTAGCAGTGGCCGTTCCGGTCGGGCTGGAAGTTGCGGTCGCAGTTGGGGTTGCCGGCGGGACCCCCTCCAACAGTACGCTCCAACCACGCAAGCGTCCGCTGTTGGGAGCGGCCTGATCCACGACGTGAAGCTTCCAGACGCCCGCGCAGCTCCTTCCGGCAAGGGCTTCGAGACCCAGGTTCGAGAGCTCCAGCGAGCCACCGATCTCACGATCCGCGATCGCCCCGAAGGACGTCAACTCGCCGCTCAGGCCGCCGCTGATGGAGCCCTGGAAGTTATACGGTGCAGGTTGATCGAGGATGCGAACGATGAAGCGATTGAAGCTGAGTCTCTCGAGGTCGACCTCGAGAGAGTCGTCGCCGCATTGGTCGTTCCAGCGTCCACGAAAACGACACGCCTTGGACACAACCTCGTCCGACGTAAACAGAGGCGGACACCCCATCGACTCGGACGGGTCTGCCGGAACGAATCGACCGTCGAAGCGGACAAAGGGGCAGTCGTCGATCGCGAAGGTGTTCTCGTCGTCGGGTACGACACTCAAAGCGTAGGCGTACAGCGCCGATCGAACCTCGTCGCCGATCGCCGGGATCGTATCGTTGCAGACGACGTCGCCGCGCAGGTTCGCATCCTGGTCGAAGGTCGCTTCGATCCCATCTTCCGGGCATCCGTATGTCGTCGGGACCGGTGCGCCTGGGCGGTCGACGAGCACGGTGAAGATACCGCTGCTTTCGTGCTCGAGGGCGAGGCGAAGATCCCCCACCCAGGAATGGTCCAGTTCGACCCGTACCGCCGCCGTCGCGATCTCGTCGCAGAAGCCTTCGGGAACGGTCAACTCACTGACGATCGGTGTCGCTTCCGGCACGTCCTGCCGGCATTGAGAGCCGAAATCGTCGCATTCGAATTCGAGCGGGAACTGGCCAGAATAGACCGGCGTGGACGACAACGTAACCACACAAAGGGCCGCGATGGCGCGCCGCCGCATCCCGCGTCTCATGGTTCCAACGACTCCGGCAGCGCGATGCCGCGCCGCAGCCCGGCGCGTCCGTCGTCGCGTTGCAGCGCGGCGACGTAGGAAAAGACCGTATCATCGGGTCGCCCGCTCAGCGCCGCCGGCGAGAAAAACACCGGGCTGCTCGTGAAATCGACCCGCAACCAGCCCTGGTCGAAGGGCACGGGAAATCCGATCGGTCCTGCCGTAACCCGATTGGTGACCGCGGGAAAAGGGCGGAATGAATCCAACGAGACGCTATCGCCGTCGACGTCATACGCCGTCAACTCATTCTGGCCTTGCGGGTACCACGTCGGGGTCGAGCCGCACGGCACCCCCTGCGGGGTCAGCTGGCGCGGGATGTTGAAGGCGATGACCTCGGTCGTGGCGCCGTCGGCCAACGCCAGCGGCACACCCCAAATTCCGGGAAGCGACTCGGCGAAGACGATCGGCAAAAAGGGACTCGTACCGTTACTTCCCGAGCTGGCGGCGGTAAGGACCGGAGCGAGCTCGGGCGCCGGCAAGAGCTCCCCGACGGCGACTCCCGCCTCGCGTTCGATCAAGGTGTAGTCGCCCCACAACAGGTTGCTGTTCGCCGGGTTGAACCCCTGGGTGGCAGCAGGCTCGGCGCCGAAGGCGCTGCACTGGGACGGGAAGACCGCGATCCCGAAACCGCGCAACAGATCGTCGCCGAGGTCCTGCGCGGCACACTGGCCGCTGTAGAGCGCGGTCGCCTCGCCGCGATGCGCTGCAATCGCCGCCTCGATCTCGTCGCTATCGATCGGACCGAGTGTCGGACACCCCGGGGTGGCGTCGATGTTGGGAAACGCACCGGTGAAGACATCGCGCAACCGAATCTCCTGGACCGCAAAGGGGCCGAGGAACACCGTAAACTGCAGGGTCTGTAATCCCCAGTCCGTACCGAGGACGACATCCGCGAGGACCGGGCCGGCCGAGTTGTTATGCAGCGAGAAGAGCGTGTCGGGGCCGTTCGGATCGCCGAGGTCCACTTCGAAGTAGGGCAGCAACAGCACCCCGGCGGGAACGTCGTCGAGGGCTCCATCGATACCGCGCGCCGCGAACGGCAGAAGCACGATGAGGGCAAGTGCCACCCAGTGCGAAGGGTTGATGATCTCTGGTCGCCTCATACACCGCCGCCCTATTGCTCACCGATCGGCAAGACCGGATCCAAAGCGACGCCCCCGGTCGCGATCGAGCGGCCGGCCGGGTGATTGCGATGGAAGGCGGCGACGTAGCCCTGCTGCGAGATCCGGAAGCCCTGCGTCTGAGCGACCGGGAAGTCGTCATCCGTGTCGATGCGAATCCAACCCGTCTTCGGAAAGGCCGGGAATGTGTCGCCACCAACCGTCGTGCGACTGCTCGCGCCGTTGCACGGCACCGGCGAGTCGTCGGTGGTGTCGGAATTCGACTCATGATCATAAACGGTCGTAATCACGTCGTCGACGCGCACGACGTCTCCCTGGGTCTGGGCGCGTGGACTCTGCTCGCAAGGGAACGGGAAACGTTGGATCTCGTCGCGCCAACAGATGACGTCGGTCAGCTCGTGGAAATGCCGGATCCCCCAACTCTGGGCGAGCGGTTCGCGATGGTCATCGCCACCGGAACGCGAGCTGCGAAAGTAGAAGCTGCGAGCCCCGAACACCGGGTCGGGGTCATCGGTCGCTTCGATATGAACCATCGGCTCGCCGACGGCGCGCGAACGTCGCTCATCGACGATCGCGTACTCCCCCCAAAGAGCGTTGAAGTCATTGGCGACACCGATGCCTTCATCTTCGAAGTAGCCGTCGTCGACCGGCGTCAGCGTCGTGCAATCGTTCGTACTGTCGAAGGTAACGAAGCCCCGCGCGATCCGATCGCCGCGATCGATCGCCGCGCAATCGTTGTCGAACAAGCTCGAGGACAAACCTCTGTGCGCGCGCTGCAGGCCCGGAAGGAACCGAGCCGCAACGCCGAATTCCCCTAGATCCTCGCAGTCGCCACCGAAGGCGGGAAAGCCGATCGTCCCGTTCTCGAAGAGCTCGCGCAAATCGATCGTCCGTGTCGAAAAACCCGACATCACCATATCGAAGGTTACAGTGGGTACTCCGAGGTCGGTCCAAACGACACCATGCGCGACGACCGGCACGGGGGTTACGTTGCGCACCGTCACGATCGTCGAGCTGCCGTTCGAATCCTCGAGGTCGACCTCGAAGTAGGGCACCAGCAGTGTGGCGGCCGGCACGAGATCGTTGGTACCGATCACTGCCCAGGCGCCGACCGGAAGGCTCATGAAGAGCGCGGCGAGCAGAGGGGCGAGACATCTCGGACAATAGCTCGCGATCCTCCCTTCGAACGCCATGCATGCCGTCTATTCGGTCGGACCACCTGTCGTCAAGCCATCGAGCGCGGGCCTCCCTGCCGGTCCTAGGTGACATCCGGCTGCACGCCGCCGGAACGAGTCGACATCGCCTTCGCTCCCGCTCGTGAAGATCGTCGATCTCTGTCAGGCGAAGCTTCGCTCGACGGCGGTACGAACTCCCTCTTTCGCTCCGCTCGCGAGAAAAGTGCCGTGCGCACTCAGGAGGCTGTCGAATTCCAGGGTCAGAAGGCGATCGAAATCTCCCCGCAACGATCCCCCCTCCGGCGTCTGAATCTTGAGCCAGATGGGACCGAGGATGGTGGTCTTCGGGAAACCGATGAACGGCATCGCCATACGGGCCAAGAAGGTGTTGTGGCTGTAGTCGCCGTAGTGCTGGATCGAATCGCAGGTCAGCAACAAGCCACCTCCGGTTTCGATCAAGACGCAAGATTCCGGCTGTACGGCATCGCGAAAGCAGAACAGCTTTGCGCTGGGAAACGGCAACGTGACCTCTTCGGTCATCGTCACGTCGATCGACGGAACCGTGTAGGTCTGCCCGCCTTCCTGGCTCCACAGCTCGGCGCCGAACTTGTCCACGTAGTACGGATCGTCGATCCCGTGCATCGGGCCGAGGCGAACGATTCGCTTGACCTCGCCCAGCTTCTCGAGATCGCGCTCGCCTTGCTCCGACAATCGCATCGGATTGATCAAGCTCAGCTCGCCGCCATGGCGCACGATCGCCATATTGCGACTGATCCGCATGAGCGGGTTCATCGCGATGCTACCGCGAACCATGAA
>JANQHZ010000007.1 GCA_028282445.1 Candidatus Binatia bacterium
GCCGCCAGCACTTCGCTCGAATCGGCAACCAACGCCAACATCTGAGCCCGATTGCCGGCAGTGAGATCTCGCGTGTAGCTGATGTGAACCACGCCCCGGATGGCGTTGCGGCCGGCGGCGACGTCGAAATCGCAGCCGAGATCCGCGACGATGTTGCGGAAGCGCTTGAGTCCGGCGCGGTCGGTCGTCGGCACCGGCAGGCTTTCGTTCTCCGCCAGGGCGATAATGGCGCGAAGATCGGCGCGGCGGGCTCGTCGTACTCGATACTCCATCGTGCGGCACTCGCTTCAACCATTGCGTGTCGGAACGAGGCGGTGCAAGTGGAGACCTCGAGGGGGGAGTCGCCGTGATCGCCGAAAGCGCGAATGGGCGGTCCCTCGAGAGAGCACGGCATCACCCCGGCCCACCGCGAGGCGGCGGCTTCGGAGGCGGTGCATCGGTTCCCGTGCCGCCGATCGCGTGCTGTAGTGGCGAGATGCGGTACGACGGCCAACCGGGCGACCTGATCACGGTCGACGTCGAGAGTATGGCGTACGGCCCGCACGCGATCGCTCGCTACCAGGGCCTGGTGCTCTTCGTCAGGGGAGCGGTGCCCGGAGAGCGCGTCGAGGTGTCCATCCGGGAGCGCCGACGCAGCCACGCGTTCGCGGACGTTCGGCGGGTTGCGCGTGCGTCGCCGGCGCGGGTTCATCCGAGCTGCACGATCGCGGACCGCTGTGGAGGATGCCCGTGGCAGCATCTCGACTACGCTGAGCAACTGGCCGCCAAGCGCCGTATCGTATCCGACCAGTTGACTCGGGTTGGCGGAATCGATCGCGAAGTATTGCCGGTGGTGCCGTCGGCGCGGGTGTACGGCTACCGCCGACGGATCAAGATGCGGGTCGATGAGGGGCGGTTGGGGTTCTACGCCGGCGGCACGCACGATTTGGTCGAGGTTGCCCACTGTGCGCTCGCCGAGAGCGAAGCCGACATGGGCCTGGCGTCGGCGCGCCGGTTGGTGGCCGGCATGCGGAGCAATGTGCGCAGGCTGGAGATCGTCGCGAATCATTTCTCCGACAACCGCTTGGTATTGGTGGGGGAGGTCGAGGGGCGCTGGATCGAGGCCGATCGCGACCATTGTGTTCGGTGGCTCGATCGCAGCCGGGCCTGCGTCGGGCTGACCCTGCGCGGCAAGGGTTGGGAGCATCGGTGGGGGGACTGCCGGATTGCCGTTGGGCCCGACCAAGACGTTTCCTTGAACATCGACGCCAGCGGATTCTCTCAGGTCAATCCACTGGCGAATCGAACCCTGGTCGCAACCGTATTGCGAATGCTCGGCGATGTCGCCGGGCGATCGGTGCTCGATGCCTACGCCGGTTCCGGTAACTTTTCCGCGCCCCTGGTTGCTCGTCGCGCGCATGTGACTGCGGTCGAGCAGTCGAAGGTGGCTTGTCGGAGCGCGGCCGAGAATGCGAGGGCGGCCGGCGATCGATGGCGTGTGGAGTGCGGCCGAGTCGATTCCGTACTGGCCTCCTTGTCGCAGCGCGGCGAAACCTTTGATGCGATGGTGCTCGATCCGCCGCGTTCCGGAGCCAAGGAGGCAATCGACGGGATCCTTTCGATGAGGCCGACGACCCTCGTATACGTGTCGTGCGATCCCGCTACCCTGGCGCGCGATCTCGGTCGCTTGAAAGAGGCCTATCGCGTCGATGAGATTCAGCCGATTGATATGTTTCCCCACACCTACCACGTAGAGACCGTAGCTCGCTGCAGCCTCTACTGAATCGGGGTCG